>JADGNT010000050.1 GCA_017883345.1 Candidatus Solibacter sp.
GTCGCGCGTGAACGGCTGCTGTTCGCGGACCTCCCAGTTAAAGGTGTAAAGCGCGGCGGCGTCCTGCAGGTTGCCCTCGCCCAGCAGCGCGTGAAAAAAGCGCGACGCGGAATCGGCTTCGTACTTGAGTTCCTTGGCGGTGGAGCCAGAGGTATCCACCATCAGGACGACGGAGAGCGCCTGCTCGGTCTGGTGTTCGAAGATCTCGACCTGCTGTTTGACGCCGTTGTCGTAGACCTCAAACTCGTCTTTGGCGAGCGTGCCGACAATCTGGCCGGCCTGTGTCTTGACGGTGGTTACGACGCGGACCAGGTTGACGTCGGTGCGGAAGACGGTGGGCTGCTGCGCCACCAGCGCGCCGGCGCAGAGTGCGGCCGCCAGCCAGCGCTTGGCGTGCCAGCGCTCAGCGTGCCAGCGCCTGGCGTGCCAGATTTCAACCGGCCTAACCTGCCGAGGGGATATGTTCATCCCACTCTCCTTCCACCCAGACCTCGCCGTCTATGAAGCGCTCCTTCTTCCAGATGGGGACCTGTTTCTTGAGCCGGTCGATGCCCTCTAGCGCAGCCTCAAACGCGGCGCGCCGGTGCGGCGCCGTGACGATCACCGCCACGCTGGTCTCGCCGATCAGCAGGCGTCCCAGGCGATGCACCATGGCGACCCGCTCGACTCGATACCCGGCGGCGATTTCGCGGCCGATCCGGGCCATCACGTTTAACCCCATGGATTCGTAGCACTCGTAATCCAGGCACCTGGTGGGCCGCCCCTTGGTGTGATTGCGGACCGTGCCCTCGAAGGTCACCACGGCGCCCTCGGCGCCGGAGAGCAGGCGCGCGATCAGGGTGCGGGTATCGATGGCGTGGCGGGTCAGGGCGAAGTAGTTTCCGGCTTCGGAAATTTCCAGGGGGTCGGTATTGCACCCGCCGCTCACGGGAGGCAGAAAGGCCACTTCGTCGCCTTCGGCGAGCTTGGTCGCCGGATCCGCAAACTCCTGATTCCGCGCCACTACGATGCTGCGCGCCAGGTCGCCGAGGCGCGGAAAGCGCGCCGCGTAACTGGCGAACACGGAGTGCAGATCGGCTCCCTCGGGGAATTCGGCCTCTTCCCGGGACATCCCCACAATATCCCGCAGCATCCCAAAAAACAGTACACGCGCGCGCATGGCAAGTAGGTAACTCTCAGTCTAACAGACGCTTCCGGATGGCCACCCGGTTGCGCCGGGCGCTTAAATGTTTTCGAGGCAAACGACGGGGGAAGCGGGGACAGACAGGCCTGACAGCGAATTTCCGGCAAAGGGCGCCGGAAATTCATGTCAGGCTTGTCAGTCCCCGGTTTGCGGCGGTTAAGCACCCGGTTGCGCTGGGTTACAATCATTCTTCCGCATGACTCCCGTGACCGAATGCCGCCTGCGCGTCCGCTACGCCGAAACCGACCAGATGGGCGTGGTCTACTACGCGAATTACCTGGTTTGGATGGAAGTGGGCCGGGTGGAACTCTGCAAATCCCTCGGCTTCAACTACCGCGACATGGAAATCGAGGACGGCATCTTCCTGGCGGTGGCCGAATCGCACTGCCAATACCGCCATCCCGCGCGCTTCGACGATGAAGTAATCGTCAAGACGTGGATTGAGAAAGCCACCACGCGGATGGTGACTTTCGCCTACGAAATGCGCCTGCCGGAAAGCGATCGCCGCCTGGCCATGGGCTACACCCGGCATGTCTTTGTTTCCCGCGCCATGCGGCCGACACACCTGCCGGAGAAGTACCACGCTCTGTTCGGCCTGGAGTGAATAGTTGTGTGGCGCGCCCCCCATTGCGTCATCTCGTCGCGATGGATACAATCTCTAGTGAGATACACGTGATTCCGCCATCCAACCACGATGCACAATTCCGTCAAAGGTGAATACGCGCTCCAGGCCGTCCTCGATCTGGCCTCCCGGCGGGCCGGTGAACCGATTCGCATCGCCGATATCGCGCAGCGCCAGAAGATTCCCCAGAAGTTTCTGGAATTGATTCTGGCCAGCCTCAAACAAGGTGGCTTCGTGGAATCGCGCCGCGGCGCCGAAGGCGGCTATCTGCTCGCCCGGCCCGCCGAATCGCTCACCATCGGCGAGGTGCTGCGCTACGTCGAGGGCCCGCGGCAGGGCAAGAGCCGGGACCACCGCAAAGGCGCCGCCACCCCGTTCTCCGACATGTGGGAGCAGGTGGACCAGGCGATCGGCGGCGTGGTCGACAAAACCACCTTCTCCGACCTGCTCCGCGCCTGGCAGGAGAAACAGAACAAGTACGTCCTCAACTGGGAGATCTAAACATGCAAGTCTACGACGATAATTCGTTCAGCATCGGCCACACCCCGCTGGTTCGCCTGAACCGCGTCACCGATGGCGGCAAAGCCACCGTTCTGGCAAAAATCGAAGGACGCAACCCCTCCTACAGCGTGAAGTGCCGGATCGGCGCCTCCATGGTGTGGGACGCCGAAAAGCGCGGCGTGCTCCGCCCCGGCAGGGAACTGGTGGAGCCCACCAGCGGCAACACCGGGATCGCGCTGGCCTTCGTCGCCGCCGCCCGCGGGTATCCCATCCACCTCACCATGCCCGAGACCATGTCGACGGAGCGCCGCAAGGTGCTCAAGGCTCTGGGCGCCCACCTCGTCCTCACCCCCGGTTCCGAAGGCATGTCCGGCGCCATCGCCCGGGCCGAACAGATGGTGGCCGGCGACCCCAAGCGCTTCCTCCTGCTCCAGCAGTTTAAGAACCCCGCCAACCCCGAGATCCATTTCCGTACCACCGGCCCCGAAATCTGGGAGGATACCGATGGCTCGATCGATGTGCTGGTCTCCGGCATCGGCACCGGCGGCACCATCACCGGTGTCTCCCGTTACATCAAGCAGGATCGCGGCAAGAAGATTCTATCGGTCGGCATCGAGCCGCAGAATAGTCCGGTAATCAGCCAGCATCTTGCCGGCAAACCGATGGTGCCCGGACCGCACAAAATCCAGGGCCTCGGCGCCGGATTCATTCCCGACACGCTGGACCTGACCGTGGTCGACCAGGTGGAACTGGTTACCAATGAGGAATCCATCGAGATGGCGCGCAGATTAGCCAAAGAGGAGGGCATTCTTGGCGGCATTTCCTGCGGAGCGGCGGCGGCGGTCGCCGTCCGGCTGGGGAAACTACCGGAATTCGCCGGTAAGACGATTGTCACCGTGTTGCCCGATGGCGCCGAGCGCTACCTCAGCACGACGCTCTTTGAAGGCATGTTCGACGAGTAACCACCCAAGCTTTGGTGTAGCGGGCGCATTTGGTTGATAGGGGTGAGTGCGCCCGCTGTCGTAACGGGGATTTAAGAAGAAGACGACATTTGTAACGGGCGATGTTACAGGTTCTTCTGAAGCAAGAGAGTCATTATCAGATAGCCCTTTCGAGCTATGCGAAAGCTTGCATCACTCCTGTTGGCGTGCGGCGCCCTCTGGGCACAGGACCTGCCCCCGGTTGCGGCGCCCTCCGTGGTTCCGGCCGCGCCTCTGGTGCTGGAAAATACCGGCAAGCCCATGCTGGTGCCGTTCCGTTGCACCGAGGAAGACATCCGCTCGGCCGGACTTACGTGCTCCGAGCAAGACCCCTGTCCGGTCTACCTGGAGTTGGCCGCCGTGGAATCCACCGGCATCCGAATCTTCGCCGCGGGCAACCTCCACGCCGCCACCGCCACTCTCTACACCATCCTGCTCGGCACCGAGGACAACGGCCAGACCTGGCGCGAGGTTCACGAGCGCATCCGCGGCGCCGGTCTCGACCACATCCAGTTCGCCGATGTCGAAACCGGCTGGACCAGCGGCCTCTCCTTCGCCCCGCTCCCGCAGGACCCGTTTTTGCTCATGACTACCGACGGCGGCAAGACCTGGCGTCCCCACGCGATCTTCAATGAGCCCCGTTTCGGCTCCATCCAGCAGTTTTTTTTCGAGGATAAGACGAGCGGCTCGCTGGTGATCGATCACGGCCCGGGCACGGGCGGCGACCGCTACGAACTCTACGAGACCAACGACGGCGGCGAAACCTGGAATATCCGCGAAACCAACGTCAAGGCAATCCGCATCAAGCGCGCCCCATTGACGCCGAATCCCGACTGGCGGGTGCGCGCCGACAGCGCCACTAAGAGCTTCCAGCTTGAGCATCGCCAGGGACAGAAATGGGTTTCTCTCGCTGCCTTCACGGTGAATCTGGGAGGCTGTAAGCCTGAATAGGATGCCCTCCCGGCGGGCGCCGCTGTTACTTCAGCGCAACGCGCATCTTCTGGCTCTGCCCGCTTTCGAGGCGCACCGGGTGCCCCGCTTCCAGATACGGCCGCACGGCTGCCGGAATCGAAGGCCATCCCGCTGGGAGACGGATTACGGGCCGGGTAGGCAGGGCTCGAACCTATGACGTACTACGCGAATTGCAGTTGGCTCATTCGCGCCGCAGCAACCATGCTGGCTTATTTGCCCGCATTGACGATCACTTTCGAAAAGGTGGAAAAGCCCGCGGAGTAAGTCAGTACGTCGCCGGTTACCGGATGCGTGACCTTCCAGTCTTCCGAGTTCCAGATGTTCAGAGGCAACGCCTGCACGGTTGGTCCAGGTACTGTGAAGTCTGAGATCACGTTCTGGGGTATGACCAAATTGATTTGATACAAGCCGGCGAAACCGGGCGCGAGACCGGCAAAGCTGATAGTCGCATCGTAGCCGCCCACGTTCGCGCTTAGTTGCATCGCCGGAGGGACAACACATAGAGGATTCGACGGCGCCGCCGCGCCGTCGGCCATGGGAGGCGAGGTTGCTCCCAGGCCGGTCAAGAAGACCAGGATGGTTTCGCCAGGCCGCGCGCCGCTGCTCTGCGAGACGGGCGAATAATCCGCATGCAGCACTGCGGCTGTTCCGAAGCCACCCGCGGGAATCGTGTAGACACTGGCATTGGCGTCTCTGGTGTACAGGGTTACGATATTCGAGCTTTTCCCATTGACTACCACCTGCACGGCGGCGTATGGCTCCTTCGTGGCGTACGGCACGATGGCATTGATCTGATTGGAACCGACGAACGAAAGAGGCGCCAGCCGGCCATTGATGAGTACTTGAACGCCGGCCAGGGTGTTCGGCAAGGGAATCGAAGCCCCAGTGGCTGAAGCGGCGAATCCGGAGCCGAAAAGCGAAATGAATTCCCCCGGCGCAATCGGGTTCGGGGTGGGCGCCAGGTTGGCCGCGTCTACGACACCATAGGGGCTCAGGAAAACTCCGCTGCCCGTGACCGGCCGCGCGTGAACTCCAACCGACAGGTAATACACGCTCGTCCGGCCCACGGTAAAGTACATCTGACCCCCAGCTCCGACAACCCGATAGTAGTCATCTTGTGTTGCTACCCCATCCGGGCCGAACGACTCGACCGGCCCGGCATTGGTGATATCGGTTGCATAAAGGTCGCCGCCCCAGCTCTCGTTCTGGGAATCGTACACGGACCAATTGCCGGACTGAACGTTTCGGCCTCCCGAATCGGTGTAAAGATCCAGGGAATCGCTGGAAAGGTCATAGGTCAGCTCGGAATAGAAATACAGTCCCTGATAGGCCTTGGTCGCATCTCCGGTGAGAGCCTGCATCCCAACGATCATGTCGAATCCAGTTCCCGAACCCCCGAGCAGGACCGCTCCGTCAGCCGAGACGTACAGCACCTTGGATCCTCCCACCAGCGTCTGGTTGGGGTTGAGCCCGGCGGGAAACGGAAAGTTCGCCGTTGCAGAGCCATCGTTGTTGACGGTGTATGTTGCGCCGGTCACCGCCTGTGGAGGCAGAGTTTTCAGGTTGGCCGCCGAGCCGCTAGGAGTGAATGGCGCGAAGTTTCCATTACCGTCCGGCTTGAGCGCAAAGAGTGCGGATCGCGCAAACTGGCCTTTTCCCTGAAGAAAGTCCAGAGACCCGGCCTGGTAGGAGCCGTGCATGCTCTGGTTGCTTGCGCTGCCTGTCGGCGCGGGTATGGCGACGAACAGATCGTACTCCCCTGGGAACGCGGTGTTTCCTACCACTGCCTCGGTACCCACCAAGGCCCAAAGTGTGGTCCCGGGAATCACGGGATTGGAAAGCTCCGCCAGCCCGCTGGAAGCGACCACGTACGTCCCGGAGGCCGTAAAGCTGGTCGCTTGGCCGGGCGAGTTTTTCGAGTCCGTCATCTGGCCGCTGATGTGATAGGCTCCGTTGCCATCGAAATGGATCGCACCATAGAGCGCGGTAGCCTTCGAAAAAGCGCCCGAGCCGTCGGTGGCGGAGAAATTCACCCAGCGGAAATAGTAGTTGCCGGTCAGAGACCCATTACCTGCGTTGTCCAGGCCCTGCCCTGTCTGCGCCTGTGCAGGGAGAACAAAGAAGGGAAAGAGCAGCATCGCTGCCCAGAGAAAACTGCGGTTCCAGACTGGGGGGCGGCCGCTTGACGTGTAGTGCTTCATGCTTCTATTTATCGGCCGATCAGCTCCGGGCCTTTAGCAGCGGTTCGCGAGCCTGTGTTTGGCTCCCCGAAAGCGACGTCACAGGAGACGCCAAACGCGCACGGATGGGGAGGGCGGCAAGCTATTGAAGTGGAAGCCATGCCGGCATGCCAGCAAGCAATGGCAAGACAGACCACAACGCCGTTCGCCGGTTCTCATATTGAATGCTCAGGTGCTCACTTGTCGCCGATGATCTGAAAGGTTCCGCCAACCGAATTGGTGACGTACACGTTGCTGGAATCCTTATCGACGGCAAAAAACCCAGCCAGCGTGCCGGTCCGGATGTCGGCGTGCCGGCCGAGTTGGATGGTCTGCACCACCTGCCCGGCGTCCGGCTGGAGGCAGACCACGGAATCCAGGGGGCCGATCTCGTTTAAAGCGGTATAACAGACGTGCCCGGTAGCCGGATTCATCACCACCGCGTTGGCGGTCGTATAATCCGGCGCCGGCGTCCGCCAGAGTATCGCGACTTGCGCGGTGTCGATCGCCACCACCCCGGTGAAAGATCCAAGCACATGCGGCACGGTGACATAGATCCGGCTCCGGTCGGGATCGGCCGCCACGAGCCATCCTCGATTTGGAATGTCCGGGTTCACGTCGTCCATCATCTGCCACTGATCTACGATCTGGTCATTCCACACACTGACGAGGGTGATCAGGCCATAGTAGTTTGATAGCACGTAAGCGATTCCCTGCCTATCGTCCACCGCCACGCCCGACACCCGGGTGTCGCCCACCGAGAGCGCCCGCAGCAGTGTCCGGGCCTTGCCATCGATAATCAGGACGGTATCGAGACTGTCGGTTCCCGTGGCCACATACACCTTATGTGTGCTCGGGCTGACGGCCACCGAGCCATTGCGCGCGCTGTCTCCGGGATTTGGCTGCGGGAAGCCGATGAGGGCTTTCACCGTGCCATCGTTCATGTCCATAATGCTGAGGGCGCCGCCATCGCCGGCGTTGAGGACGTAAGCTTGCTGTAGATCCGTATCCAGGGCCACTGCCCAGGGCTTGTGTCCCTTGGTAGGCCAATTCGCCTTTATGGTTTTGGCGTCCACGTCCATTACCGTGAGGCTGTCTCCCTCCCAGTTGCCCAGGAACAGGCGCCGGCTGCCCGAATCGAAGGCCATCCCGCTGGGAACCGAGGTGTTGGCGTTGCTCCCCGGCGTCACGGTGCGGCTGGCCAGATCGATCGTGCTGACGCTGTTGGCGAACGTATTGGCCACGTAGCCGCGGCGCGCCAGCGGATCGATCGCGATACCCGTGGGACTGCGGCCCGCGGAGAGCGTATACACCGGAGTCCCGTCCCCCGTGAACACGTTGACCTGGTCGGAAAGCGTGGCGGATACGTATACCAGGTGATACGTGGTGTCCACGGCCACGCCGTCCGCGTATTGGTTATCGGCGGAAAAGCTGCCCATGTACTGGGGAGCTCCGCTGCTGGTGTTAAACATGGCGATTGTGCCGTTGCCGATGTGCACGTATACTCGCGAGCCCGGATCGACCGCCACCGCGGCCATGCTGGTACGGGCGAGGTTGCCGAGTCCCACTTGCGTGATCCGCGTGGTCCCTTGCAGGACGGCCAGGGCCGGTGGCTGGTCCAGAGCCACGTACGCCTGGTGTGTGGTCCCGTCGACGGCTACGCCGGACGGATTGCCATCTACGGGCACAATCCCCAGGGTTTTGCCGGCAGCGTCCAGCACCGTCACGGTCTTGCCGGCGTTATTGGCTACGTAGACCACGCCGGTTGCCGGATCCACCGCCACACCCATGGGTCCGGAGCCGACTCCCACGGCCGATACGCTGTTGCGCGCCGTATCGACGATCGAGAGCGTGGCATCGCCGCGGTTCGTCACGTAGACGCGCCCGCGGCCGGAATCTACCGCGATGCCCAGCGAATCGCCCACCTTCGTGTTGCCGATCGGATACGAGTTGACCACCTTGCCGCTGTCTTCCTCCATCACGGTGACCATGTTGGTCGGCAGAGCGCCCAGGTAGGTCATGTCCTCGCCGTTTGATTTATAAGCTCCCCAGTTCGCGATATAGACCAACTGGTGCGCGGAATCCACCGCCAAAGCCATCGGCGCAACTACCGGCTGGGGACCGGTCGGCACAATGTTGGGATCGATGCCGGCGGTCAAGGTGAACTGCTTCGCGTCGCTGGCGCCCTGGCTGTCGGTCACCTGCACTGTGAAAGTGAAGGTCCCGGTGGTGGTTGGGACGCCGCTGATTGTTCCACTGGCCCCATCGATGTTCAGGCCGGAAGGCGTGTTCCCGGTCCACGACCATTGGTACGGCAAGCTCCCACCGGTTGCCGTCGTGGGCTGCCAGTAGCGCAGGCCCACGCTGCCATCCGGGAGCGGCGAGGTGGTGGCGATCTTGAGCGGCCCGGTACTAATGCCGATCGCCACCACAGTGAAGCGCTTGGTGGCCGCCTGCCCGGTGGCATCGGTAACTTGTACGTCGAAGACGATTGTCTTCCCGGCATCGGAGGCCTGCGGAGTGCCGCTGACGACGCCGCTGTCGGGGTCGATGGCGGAAATGAACCCAAGCAGGGAGCCCAGCACGAAGCGCCATTTATATGGCTGCGTGCCGGCAGTAGCCGAGATCGCCTGCTGGTAGAGCTTTCCCACGGTGGCATTGGGCAGCGGTGAATCGGTGGTGATGGTCAGGAGTGCGGCGCCCGCAGGCTTCACGGTGATCGTGAACGTCCTGGTGTCGGTGGCATTGTTGGCGTCGGTCACCTGGAGGGTAAAGGCGTACTGGCCCGCCTGGGTCGGCGTGCCGCTGATGACGCCATTGATCGGGCTCAGGCCCGGCACCGCCGGCGACCACGACCAACTGTAAGGCGGTGTGCCGCCGCTGGCGGTTAACGTCTGCGGCGGATATGCCACTCCCACGGTACCGTCGGGCAGCGAGGGCGTAGTGATGGTGAGCCGCGCTCCCGAAATGACCAGGCTAAAGGTACTGCTTGCCGAATGACCGTTGGCATCGGTCACCGTGATGGCCGGTGAAAAATTGCCGGCGTTTGCCGGTGTGCCGCGTATGGTCCCCGAGTTGGCGTCGATCCCCAAGCCGGCGGGCAGCGACCCAGGCAATGTGGACCACTGATAGGGTGGCGTCCCACCGGTGGCCGCCAGCGTCGTCGCCGGATAGGGGACGCCCACACTGCCGGGCGGCAATGGAGTAGTGGCGATGGCCAGGTTCGAAGGCGGCTGGACCGTGAATGTAAACTGCCGGGTGGCGCTTTGGTTGGCGCTGTCGTTGACCTGAACGTTGATTGTATAGACGCTGCCCACGGGGATCAAACTACCCGGAGTCCCGCTGAGGACGCCATCCGAACTGATACTCATGAACGGTGGCACCCCGGAGAACTGCACCCACCTCCAGGTATACGGTGGGACACCGCCGGTGGCGTGAAGCTGTGTGTTGTACGGTATGCCGATAGTGGCGCCGGGTATCGATGAAGTGGTGATGGTTGGTGTTTGAGCACTGGAGGAAGCCAGTGAAAGCAGCAGACCGGCAATCAAGCCAACGATTCTCATGTTGTCTCCTACATCGAGCCATATCGGATGAATACCTGCCTCACTCCAGTGTTAAGGGGCGGAATCGGCGGAATATGCCGGAGAATATTACCTTAGGCTCGGAAGGAGTCCGCTCCCAGCCCAGAGGGTACCCCGGTCTCGGATCGGCCCATCACGGCTCGGACCGGCGCAGCGTGGCTCCGGTCTGAGCCGCGCGCGTAACCCAGCGGTCTCCTCGAAATTCGAGACCGCCCCGCCGAGGGCGGGTGTAAAGAAAGTTGCTATACAGCCCGCGCCGCCTGCGGCACTTCTGACACACCGGTGAGGCAATTCCGCCGCCCCTGCCGACGCGCTGCCGTCGGGATCTCCAAGAAAAACCCAAAAATTCAAACGGCCCCTCAATTGCTGTCCGATAAGTAGAAATGGGGTATCGCTTATGATCGTCGCAGCGGGTCTGGCAATTTTCGTGGTGGTTTGTCTGCTGCTTTCCATGGTGCAGACCCCGCCCCAAATCGGCCGCTAGAACTGGAAGTAGATGAAGGGAATTGCGGCGTCCAGCACGCCGAAGATTTCCAGGCAGAACAGCATCGCGGCCAGCGCCGAAGCGTAGACCGGCATGGGCGCCCGGATCGCCCGCTCGCTCCACTCCCACTTCTCCTCCCCAATCGCCAGAATCAAGGCCAGCCCAGCGAGGCCAAAATGCCAGGGCTCGAGCAGAACGCGCCCGCCGCTGCCGCCGAACATCTGCCCCAGCACCTGCATGCTCTGCCGCAGGTCGGCGGCGCGGAAGAACACCCATCCGATGAGCGCCAGGACGAAGGTCAGCGCCGCCCGGATCGGGTAGGTCCAACCCCATTCGTCCGCCGGCGGGCGCTCGCCGCGCAGGGCCCGCTCGATGGCGAGCAGCGCTCCCTGATAGCCGCCCCAGATCAGAAAATTCCAACTGGCGCCGTGCCATAAACCGCCCAGCAGCATGGTGAGCATCAGGTTGCGGTAGGTGTCCCAGCGACCGCCCCGGCTGCCGCCCAGGGGAATGTACAAGTAGTCGCGCAGCCAACTGGAGAGCGAGATGTGCCAGCGCCGCCAGAAGTCCGTGATGCTGGCCGCCAGGTACGGGCGCCGGAAATTGATCGGGAAGTGAAACCCGAGCAGCTTGGCCATGCCGATCGCCATATCCGTGTAGCCGGAAAAATCGAAATAGATCTGTAACCCGAAGGCGAACACGCCGCTCCATGCCGCCAGCGCTCCGGGGTAGGCGGCAACGCTGCCGAAATACCCGTTCGCCACCTTGGCAAACTGGTCGGCAAACGCCATCTTCTTGGTCAGGCCGAGCGCGATCAGGAAGACGCCGCGCGAAACCTCGTCGGGCGACGGCGGCTGCCAGGCCCACAGATCGCGGAAGAAATCGCGCGCGCGGACGATCGGCCCCGCCACCAGTTGCGGGAAAAAGCAGATGAACAGCGCGTAGTCCACCGGGTTGCGCACCGCGGGCTGTTTCTCGCGGTAGACATCCACCACGTAGGACATGCTCTGGAAGGTGTGGAAGCTGATGCCCAGCGGGAGCACGATCTCCAGGAAGAAGGAGTGCGGGGGCCGCCCCATAGCCAGCGCCAGGTTGGCCGCCAGGAAATTGTAGTACTTGAAGAAACCCAGAAACCCGAGGTTGGCCGCCAGACTGAAAATCAACACAGCCTTGCGCCGCGGACCGCGCCGAACCCGCTCCAGCCACAGGCCGGCGGTGTAGTCGATCACCGTCAGGGTGAGCAGCAGGGCGATAAATTTGGCGTTCCAACTGGCATAGAAGTAGTAGCTGGCGGCCAGCAGGATGTACTTGCGCAGCAGACGCGGGGCGGTATAGAAGAGGACCAGCACGACGGCCAGAAACAGGAAGAATTGGGTGGTGTTAAACAGCACGGGGCATCACC
Source organism: Candidatus Solibacter sp. (assembly GCA_017883345.1). Taxonomy (GTDB): domain Bacteria; phylum Acidobacteriota; class Terriglobia; order Bryobacterales; family Bryobacteraceae; genus Solibacter. Next base: position 11,945 of record JADGNT010000050.1, read on the forward strand.
TCAGCAGCTTGCCGATCTCCTGTGCCAGGCGCACGGATAACCGCGAGCACCCCGCGTTGTTCAGGTGAAACGCGTCTTTGAACAGTTCCGGCCTCTCCAGGGAATCGAAGGCGTGCTCATCGGCCAGCAGGACGCCGGGCCGGGCGGCGAATTCGCGGATCGAGCTGCTCTTCTTGTGCACCAGGTTGCCCGGCCGGGGAATCGGACCGCGCGGCAGGCGCACGAACACCACTTTGGTGGGTGTGCCGCGATAGCGATCCAGCAGTTGCCCGAACCATTTGCGCCGGAACGCCGCGTGCCGCCCGGTCTGCGGGTTCGGCCGGTAGAGCACGAAGCGGTTCAACTCGTCGCGCAGTGCGTCGTTGCCCGGTGGAACGGTCGCCGTGAGTGTCGTCCAGTCGATCTTCAACCCCACCACGTTCTTGTCCGTGTCGACGAACCCGTAGGTCCACTCTTCGTAGCCGTGATTGGTCAACTCCACGTCCGCGAGGCGTTTGCGGGGATGGGACAGAAACGCCAGAATGTCCCGCTGGAACACGATGCCTTTGAGCAGGCTGCCACGGAACGCCTCCCACCGCGCGTTGGGTTGTCCGAACGAAAGGGCGAACGGGATGACATCGCTGAGGCGCAAGCGGGCGGCTACGTAGTGCAGGGTGGCCAGATCGTCGCCGATATCGTAAGCGCCGTCTTCGTCGTCGTAATCGTCGACTCCGAGGACGATGGCGCGATACCGGTCGCGCGTGGGGTCGAGATCGCGGAGCATGTAGTACCACGCGCGGGCGTCGGTGCCGGCAACTCCGGCGTGACGGAAGGCGAACCCGGTGGTAGCCGTCTGTTCATTGGCCACGCGGGGATAGTAGGCGAAGCGCGAGTCGCCCAGGGTGACGACGAGGTTACGGCCGTACCATGGCTGGGCAATCTGCTCGCGCCGCAGGATGAGCTCGAAGATCCCGGTCGAGGAATCCGGTTCCAGGATGGAAGTGTAGAGCCC
>JADGNT010000614.1 GCA_017883345.1 Candidatus Solibacter sp.
GGGGAAATAGACCACGCGCCCCTTGCCTATTTCCCGCACAAAGACCTCGGGGATATCGGTCTTCGGAATGCGCGGGAACACCTCTTCCATGGGAAGGTCCGGGTAGGAAGGAATCAGCGTGAGGGGCGGGCTGGAATAGGCGCCGATGGTCTTGGTGTGGACGCGCGAAACGCCGTTGATGATGCGGGGGGTGTCGTCGAGCCCGGCCAGCAGCGGATGGCGTTTGCCCGTGGCCGGGTCGGATTCCAGACGCAGGTACGAGTTCTGCATGCGCGCATCCGTTATGCCGGCGAACGACGCGCCGAACAGATCGGCGAGCCCGAAATCCGTGCGGCGCTCGCCCCACTCGTCGTAGAGCGAGGTCTCGTGGGTGGCCACGATGCTGCCGCCGCGCTGCACGTAATCGCGGATCTGCGCGCACTGTCCGCTGGACAGCGCGGCGATGTTGGGGAAAATCAGGACCTTGAATTGGTCGATGTGCGCGGCGTCGAGCAGACGATCGTGCACCATCTCGAAGGGAATGCGCGCTTCGATCAGCGCCTGGTAGTAACCCAGCGTGTGGTCCTCCACTTTTTGCCGCGCCTGCTGCGCGCCGTAGAAGTGCGAGGTCTGCTGAGAGTAGACCATGGCGACCCGCGCCAGCGGCCGCAGGTTGCGCAGATAGCGCTCGTTGCGATAGTGCCACCCATAGAGGTCTTCCACCACCTTCAGCCAGCGCCGGTCGTTCAGCGAGCCGGCGAACTTGGTGAACCACGGGCGCAAGCCGTTGGCGATTCCGTCGAGCACCCACAGGCGGATTTCGGGCGCGCTCTGCACCGAGTCCTTCCACCGGTACGGCTCTTCCACGCCGACGCTGAAGATGCCGCCGATCGGCTTCGCGCCCATGGTGGAGCGGTACTCCTTGCCGTTTTTGCCGTTGGCCCAGGGAGGCGTGACGCCGCTGCGCGCCTGGCGGTCGGCGAAGAGGATGGGCGCCAGTTCGCCGATGGTCTTCATGTCGAGATCGGCGCCCGCTCCGCCGCCGGAGTTGGGAATGTAGCGCGCGGTGGGGTTGAGCTTGCGGATCTCCCCGTCCCACAGCCGCCAGAGTTCGAACAGGCGCTGCTGGCGCCACCCGATGTAGGCGCGGCGGCTCGGGTCGTGGGGGTTGAGAGTGCGCGGCAGGTCGAGGCCCGACGCGGCGTGAAAGTTCTCGCGGCAATGCTCGCAGTAGCACATGCCGGAGCCAGACCAGCGATTGCTGAAGACGCCGTCCACTTTATAGAGGGCGACAATCTCCTTCGTCACCGACGTCATGAAGTCGAAGTTGTAGGGACCCAGCGCGCACGTGATCCACAATTCGGGCATCACGGGGTGGCGGATCTTCTCGCCTGCCGCATTGACCGCGATCCAGTCGGGGTGTTGGTCGCACACGTCCTGATGCGCGGCATGAGGGTCGGTGCGGGCGATCACCACCATGTTCAGCTTGCGGCATCCGGCCACCAGGTCGCCGAACGCGTCGCCCGCACCCAGCCACTGGCTGCGATAGTGCAGCGGAATCTTGGTGGGATAGAATGCCACGCAACCGCCGGCGCTGAGACAAGCGGCGTCGGAATGGGTGCGGCGGAAGTAGTCCAGCCAGAAATTGAGGTCGTAGGTACCGGGGTCGTTTTCGGCCAGCGTCAACTGCGCCCAGCGCATGGGGCGGTCGAACCATTCTTGGGCCCACTCATCGGCGGGCGCGGGCGCGGCGATCGCGTCGCCGGCCAGCGCGAGAGCGGTGCCGGCGAGAGCCGAATGGCGGAGGAAGTTCCGGCGATTGAAGAGCGGGCCTCCGGTGGTCATGCTGTCTCTCCACCCTGTTTTTCGACTTCGCCGGCCAGACGCGTCAGCGTGGCGGCGAGCGTGCGCGCCGCCTCGGGCAGCAGGTCCACGCGGACCACGAATTCGCCCGTGAGCTTGCCGGTTTCGCGTACCGTCAGATTGAGGTGAATCCGCCCGCCGTAAAGATTCGTGTTCGAGGCCTGGCCGTCGATGGCATCGAGCTTGAGGACGCGCCCCACGCAAGTGGGCAGGTCGGGAATCGCTTCGCGCAGGGCGCGCGGAAAGGCGACGGTGTTGTACGGAGTCAGGCGGACCCGGAGGGTACCCCGCCGCGCCACCGTGGTTCGGCTGAGTTGTTTGCTCATGAAAACAGTGTAGAGTCTTTTCTCCGGGGGCGGGATCGCGCGACAATGTCAAATGAATATGACTCCAACCTCTGCCAGGGATGCGCTAGCCGATGCGGTGCTCTCTTTCCAGTTGTCAGGAGACGCGATCCAGCAGCGCGTCCGCCAGATTCACCACACGGTGCTGACGCATTCGCGGTACATCCGCGCGGCCAACTACACGGTGATTCATCCCGAGGATCTCGAGATGTTGTTTGCGGCCTATGACGAAGGGTTCTTTGCCGGGCTCTGCCGCCGTGCCCTGGACGGACGCAAACTGCGCTTCCGGCTCTCGCCGCGCATGACCAAAGCCGGCGGCGCCACGGCGCGCTTCGTCACCGCGGCCGGCGAGACGTTCTATGAAATCACCGTCGCCAGCAGCATGCTGTTTGAGGGGTTCGGCACGATGGACCGGCGGATCACGGTCTGCGGCCTCGAATGCGAGAACCGCCTGGAAGCCTTGCAGCGCATCTTCGAGCACGAAATGGTGCACTTCGTCGAGCAGTTGTGCTGGCAGAGCAGCAATTGCGCCGCGCCGCGCTTCCAGGACATCGCGCGCCGGCACTTTCTGCATCGCGCCCCCACACACAAGCTGATCACGCGGTGCGAACGGGCAGCGGAATCGGGAATACGCGTAGGCTCGCGCGTCACCTTTTTATTCGAAGGCCGCCAGTTCACGGGCCGCGTGAACCGCCTCACCAAACGAGCCACCGTCCTGGTGGAAGACCCCGAGGGCGAAAGGTTCTCCGATGGCCACCGCTACCGGAAGTACTACGTGCCCATCGTGCACCTGCAGCCGGCGGTAGTGGCATAGGGCTCCGCCTCCCGGCCCCGCCGCCTCATTCGATCGGCGCGTTGTAACCCAATCGCCAATGGGCGGACAGTTTCGGCAGCCCGCGCGGCGGCACCACCTGCACCGTGATGCGGTGGTACTTCCCGTCGCGCACCTGGTTCTGCGGCGAATAGCCGAGGATGTAGCGGTTGCGCAGTTCGATCCCGATCTTCTTGGCGATGTCCGGCAGTTCCACCGGGTTGGCTTCGAAGAGGCGTCCGCCGGTCTGTTCGGAGATTTTGCCGAGCAGGCCGGCGCCGCCAAACTCCTCCGGCGTACTGGCGCCGCCGAAGACGCCGATGGAATAGATCAGCACATCGCTTTCGCGCACCACGTTGGTCACTTCCTTTTGCGAGTAGCGGCTGTGGTTGTCGCCCCCATCGGAGATGATGAGCAGCGCCTTCTTGTTCTTCTTCGAGCGTTTCATTTCGTGCAGCGCCAGGTAAACCGCGTCGAGCAGCGCCGTGGACCCGTGGGATTTCGAGAAGATGAGCTCGTTTTCAATCGTGCCGGTGTCGGAAGTGAGCGGCACGCGCAGGCTCGGAGCGTTGTCGAACTCCACCAGGAAAAACTCGTCTTCGGGGTTGGCGATGCGGAAGAATTCCCTGGCGGCCATGCGCGAGCGCTGAAGTTTTTCGCCCATGCTGCCGCTGGTATCGAAAACCAGGCCGACCGCGACGGGTTCGTCGTCCATGGCGAACTGCGTGATCGGCTGCGGCACCTTGTCCTCGAAGACGCGGAAATTCTCTTTCTCCAGGCCGGAAACCGGGCGGTTCAGCGGATCGTTGACCGTGACGGGCACCAGAATCAGGGTCGTGTCGACGCGGATATTGGCGCGCCCCGGCGCCTCCTGTTTCGGAGCGGGCTTGGGGCGCGGCTCGATCTTGACCTGGCCGGCCAGCGTCCCCGCCAGCCACATCGCCA
>JADGNT010000615.1 GCA_017883345.1 Candidatus Solibacter sp.
AGCGCGCGCCGGCAAGTTCCTCCTCGCCGGTTACGCCGGCAACTCGGCGCCCGATCATGTGGACCAGTTGCACAGTCTGCCGGTGTTCCTGAAGTGGCTAAAGTAGGGCGGGCCATTTAGCCGTCTGACCGTTTCCAGTGTAACCTTGATTCAATGGCGTTTGGCTTTCCTTTTGAGCCTCGGCTGCCGGCGACGGCTCTGCCACTCGCGATCGGCGAACTGGATTCGTGGGACTCCGAATCGCTAGCGAAGGCGCTGGCTAACCTCGGGTATCCCGGGTTCCGGCACCTGCGGGGCGGGCAGAGCCAGAATCCCGCGGTTATCCTGCTCGCTGCGATCTCTCGCAACGATCTGGAGGTCCGGGTCATTGAGAGCCTGCCTTGGCTGGTTGTCGAGTACCACGATCTCGATTGGGAGTGGCTGACGCGCGAGGCCAAGCTGCGCGATGCTCAGAACCGGCTCGGTTTCGTGGTCACACTCGGCCGGCGGGTGGCTGAAAAGCACAACGCGGAAGCGGCCCGGAGTTTGCTACGCGAGTTGGAAGAGGTTTTGGAGCCTGCGCGTCTGGCGCGCGAGGACACTCTGTGCCAGGGGTCGCTCTCAGAGGCGGAACGGCGATGGCTCCGGCAGGGACGCCCAGCCGACGCCCAGCACTGGAACCTTCTGACGGATCTCGACGCGGAGCACCTGCCATATCCCGCATGAGCGACCAACGGAACCCTGGCATTCTTTCTTCCTTGATATCGACAAGGTCCTGGTTCAACCGGTTGAACCCCAGTGCATCGGTGGATTCGCGATCGCCATGTTGTACGGCTTACCGCGCCCGACCGTCGATGTCGATTTTCTGTCGGCGGTTCCGATCCACGAAACCGCCAACCTTGAATCGCTAGCGGGAATGGGGTCGGCGCTTCACAACAAGCACGGCGTGTATGTTCAGCACGTGGGCTTCGTCACAGTGCCCGACAGCTACGAGGACCGGCTGATGCCGATCTTCCCGTCCGCGTATCGGCGCCTGCGGCTGCTGGGGCTCGAAGCCTACGACCTCGCGTTGTCGAAGCTGGAACGTAACTCGGCCCGCGATCGCGAAGACGTGAGATTCCTGGCCCGTGCGGTACCGCTCGATCTGGCAGTCCTTGAAGATCGCTATCGTTTGGAACTTCGCCCATATCTCGCGGCGATAGGGCGGCACGACCTGACAATCCGGCTATGGATCGAGATGCTTGGTGGGCAGTGAGGCCGCCGAGCCGCCATGAAAGAAGAAGAGGATGCCCGCGCCGTTGGCGGTCTTCATTCCGGGGGGGAGAAATGGCTGAACGCCCGCCCCACCCCGGCCGCACCTTACTGGCGGGGGATGGTGTAGTTGTGGGAAGCGACGGCGGCAGTGGCGCCGGCGGCGCCAAAGTTGATCACCGAGAGCACGCGGTAGAGTTTTTTGGTGGGGTGTCCACGGGTAATGAGGTATTCGACGCCCATCAGACCACCCTGCAATCCCAGTTTGATCAGCGCACCCTGCCCGCCGAATTTGCCGGCGGGGCTCGAGAGGGTGGGGTTCAGCTCGTGCTTGCCCCAGGAGGACTGCAAATCCATGGCATTGGCGACCGCCAGGGAGGCGAGACTGACTTTCCAGAGGGTCTTGCTGGGCGGCGGCGTTGTTGGGGCAGCGAGAATTGAAGAGTCGGTGGCACAGAGGGTGCCTACGGACAGCGTGAGTAACAGCAGCAGGTTTCGCATAAGTAATTACTTAATTTGGACCGATACGGTCCGTATTTACTAGCCGTACCTGTACTAGTACAATGGCGGGTGGTCGAGCAAAGCAGCGCTCGTTGAGATCGGCTGGACGGCATCTGGCATGTCTTGCGGCCAATTTACCCCTGGGATGAGGGCGCAGTCGTACTCCTACTGGTTATAATTGAGGAGTGCGCATCGTCTCAACCTTCCTCCTGATTTTTGGTCTCGCCGGATGTCATCGCGGCGTCGAAAGCAATGACGCGGTGCGTCAGGGCGTACTGGATTATCTGGCCACCAAGGGCATGACGGCAGCGGCCATGGATATCACGGTTAGTGCTGTGAAGTTCAACGGCGACAAGGCGGACGCGACGGTTTCGTTCGCGCCCAAAGGTACCGGCGTAGGGCAAATGACGATCCAGTACCACCTGGAGCTAAAAGATAGCAAATGGGCCGTGGTGGGCCGGCAGGATGCGAACCAGCACGGTGGCGGGCAGATGCCGCCCGGGGCAGCTCCGCAGGGCGGGGCGATGCCGGGCATGGAAAATCCTCATGGGGGAGGCATGGCAGCGCCGGGAGCCGGGGGTAAGATGCCGGCGCCGGAAGATCTGCCACCCGCCGGCAAGAAGAAATGAAGCGAGTCGCAATCCTGGGTGGCGGTCCGGCGGGGGCCTTCGCGGCGGAAAAGCTGGCATCGGCCGGGCTCGGCGTGATTCTGATGGATGAGAAGCTCGCCTGGGAAAAGCCTTGCGGCGGGGCGCTGACGCATAAAGCTTACAGCCAATACCCGTTTCTGATTGAGAATTCCACCCCGAAGCGGCTGGTCACGGAGACCGTGCTGGCCGCGCCCAAGGCGGGCGAGGTGACGCTGAAGCTGGGCGACCCGCTAGTGATCTATTCGCGCTACGATTTGAACCGCATGCTGCTGGAGCGGGCCGAGCGGGCGGGGGCGCAGATCGAGAAAACACGCGTGACGGGCATGGCGCGGCAAGGCGCGGGGTGGCGTCTGGAGACGGCGGGCGGCAAGGTGGACGCGGACTTCTGCATCGTGGCTACCGGCGCGCGCAATCCACTGCGCGACGTGGGGACGCTTCTCACGCCACCCGACACCATGTCCGCGCTGGGTTACTACGTACAGGGCGACCAGGCGCGGATCGACATCCAGTTTCTACCGGACCTGGAGGGATACATCTGGATCTTCCCGCGGTGCGGGCATCTCTCGGTGGGGATCTGCGGCAAGGGCGAGCCGGCGAGCTCGCTACGCAAGCGGCTGGAAGCGTACATGGCCGGACGCGGCATCAGTTGGAAGGGCGCGGCGTTCTACAGCCATCTGTTGCCCTCGCTGGACTCGAAATCGTGGAAGCGGAACCGGGTGGCGGGCGATGGCTGGATGGCGGTGGGCGACGCGGCGGGACTGGTGGACCCAATCACGGGGGAGGGCCTCTACTACGCGATCCGATCGGGCGACCTGGCGGCGCAGAGCCTGCTGGCTGACGTGGGCGGACCGGCGGAGAGCCTGAATCGCTATCGCGGATTGCTGCGGGGCGATTTCGCGGCCGACCTGGAGTTCGGCTCGCGGCTGGCCAAGCGGGTGTTTCTGGGGCGTTTTCTGTACGGTTCGGTGCCGCGGCGCATGGTGGAATTCACGCGGCGTTCGCCGCGCTTTGCCAACGTGATGCAGGATCTGTTCGCGGGCAAGCAGCCCTACCTGGGGTTGAAGCGCCGTCTGATGCGCAATTTGCACGGAAGCCTGTACGAGATCGCGATGAGCCTCGGGCTCGGCCACGTGGTGCCCAAGGCGGGGGATGTTTCCAAATAGAACAACAAGACAGACAGGCCGCCGATGAACGCCGATAAACGCGGATAAGAATTTGATTGTTGTCTTATCCGCGTTTATCGGCGTTCATCGGCGGCTAATTCCTTCTTTGCTGTAGGACAGCTTCTCATATGACACATACAAGATCCGAAGAACTGTTTCGCCGTGCGGTGGAGAAGATTCCGGGTGGGGTGAACTCGCCGGTGCGGGCATTCCGCGGCGTGGGGGGACAGCCGGTATTCATCGCGCGCGGCGAGGGTTCGCACCTGTTCGACGTGGACGGGAACGAGTACATCGATTACGTGGGATCGTGGGGGCCGCTGCTGTTGGGGCACCGGCATCCGGAGATCCTGGCGGCGCTCGGGAAGGCGCTAGAGATCGGCACCAGTTTCGGCGCG
>JADGNT010000051.1 GCA_017883345.1 Candidatus Solibacter sp.
CAGGGTCGCTGCGGGTCACCAGCCTAGTTCTTGCCCTTGCAGTCGCGCGCCAGCAACCCGCTGGCGTCGCCGGGCAAATCGGCCATGTCCGCGCCCCGCTGGTCGAGGACAACGTGGGCGATACCATCGATACAGCTCCTTTCCTGCAGCGGGCGGCCTCTCTATGAGCACGATCGGTCGCCCGGCCATTTCAGCCAGCACGAGAAGGTTTACTCCAAATCAAAGCCGCCTTCGACGATCCCTGCGAGGATTGTGTTGGTCAGCCTGAAATGGAGAGGCGGCGCTCCCTGGTCCCGGATGCCGGGACAGTCGCCGCCGTCGAGGGGCCTGCGCTCCTCGTGGTTGGTCTTCCACTGTGGCCCAATTTCTCTGCCCCCTGGCGCTCATGGCCGCGCAGTTCGGTGACCAGCGGGACCACGCCGGGGTCGATGCGGGTCACCAGCCGATCGGCCTCCTTGCCCTTGTAGTCCCGGCAAAGCAACCCGCTGGCGCCGCCGGGCAAATCGTCCATGTCGGCGCCCCGCTGCTACAAGATCAGGTCAAGGCCGGCGCGCAGGTAGTCCCAGCTTTTGCAGCGCCTGCACCCGGGCGTTGCGGCTGCTGATTTCGAGGGCGATTGTGCTGGCGGAGAGGGCTTCCCGGAGCTCGCGCACCCGGGAGCAAACCATCCATCAGCTTTCACTATGTCCGCTTACGGCTGGGACCCGAACCCGGGAACCGCATGCGCGCTACCGTCGCGGGAGCGTCACCCGCGACTCGTAGTCGGTGATCCGCGCCTTGAGCATTTCCATCATCCTGGCGTTGTTGCGCCTTGAAGCTGCGGCTAGGGCCCTGCGCGCAGTCTGGGCGGCCTGCTCGAACCGGCCGGTTTCGGCGTACATCCGCGCCAGCAGTTCGAGGATCATCGGCTCATTGGCGCCGGTCAGTTTCACGGCCTGCTGCAGCACCGGGACGGCATCCGCGTACCGGCCCGAGATGGCCAGGGCGACTCCCAGGTTGTTGTGCGCGTCAGCCAGGTCGGGCTTGTATTCGATGGCCTTCTCGAGGTGCGAGATGGCTTCGGCGAGTCGGTTTAGCTGCGCCAGAGCCGAGCCCAGATTGCTGTGCGCGCTGGCATAGCGCGGGTTCAGGTCGATGGCCTTTTCCAGGTACGGCAGCGCTTCGTTGAACTGCTTGTTTCGCACCAGCGCATCGCCGAGGTTATTGAGCGCCTCGGGGTACTCGGGGCTCAGTTCAAGGGCAGCGCGATACTCGGCGACGGCTTCGTCAACCTTTCCGGTGGAGAAGAGGCACACTCCCAGGTTGTTATGGGCCCGGGCCTCCGCGGGACTGAGTTCGAGTGCTTTTCGCCACTCGGCAGCGGCCTCCTGGTGCCGGCCCTGCTTCATCAACTCCGACGCCTCGTCCACAATCCGGTAGTAGTCCGTCACCGGTGCGTCGATGGTCAGCATGCCGTCCGGCGGGATGTTGACGAACTCCGGGATGTTCACCGCGCGATTGGCGGCGGTCGCGTTCTCCACCAGGATTGCCGGGCTGTCATTGCCCGCCTCGTCGAGATGGGTGAGAAACATCTGCGTGTACGGCGACCGGCTCTTGGAGGAGAACACCAGCCACCGCCCGTTGGGCGAAAAGCTGTGCCAGGAGTTCATCAGCGGCGTATTGCAGCGCATCAGCCGGGCCGCGCCGCCGCCGGCCGGCACAATGTAGAGACGGCTGTCGGGCCGCATCAACTGGCCGTTGCGGCTCTGCACGAAGACCACCCACCGCCCGTCGGGCGACACCTTGGGAAAGCTGTTGCTCATGCCGTTGCGCGATGCTCCAGCGAGGGCCTCCGGCTGCCCGCCCCGTCCCCCGTTGAACGGTATGCGGTAGAGATCGTAACGGATCTGCGTCTCGGCCGGGTCATTGGCGCGCACGGCGATAATGGATTTTGGCGCATATGGGTCTTTCGCTTCCGCCCGGGCGAAGACCAGGTACTGTCCGTCCGGGCTCCAGACGGCGTTGGTGTGCACGTAGCGCGGGTCGTCAGCGCCGGGCAGCGGCTGCAGCACACCCGTCTCCCGGCTGTACCAGGCGAGAATCCCGCGTGTCGGGTAGAAGACCTGCAGAAAACGGTAGTCCGTGAAATTGGCCACGTAGTAGTTCAGCGCGACCTCGCGCAAGTTCTTCCTGCGCTCGTACTCGGTTTCATCGGTCCCGGGATCGTTGATGGTGTTCACGACAAACCGGCCGTCGGGGGAGACCTGGCTCATGAACCCGACTCGCAACTTGCCACCGAGCTTGCCACGGAAGGTGCTCCAAGCGATCACGTTTTCGGCGCGGATCGACATCCGGGGCCCGACCGGCAGCAGGGCGTAGAGCCCCTTGTCGTTCTGGGGCCCATCGACGTCTATCCCCATGGTTTTGCCATCGCCAGAGAACGAGTGGCAGTTGGCGCACGTGTGCAGACCCTCCATCAACAGCCGGCTACCGGTCTCCCCGATGTTGCGCAAGCGCCAGGCGATCAGCGGCATCGCGCTGCTCGGCAGCGGCTTGATAACACCCTTCTCCGTCTCCGAGGGCATCAGGGGAACATCCCGGTAGAAGATGGGCGCGCCCACCGGGTCGGTCGAGGTCCGTATCGTGACCCGGCCGCGCGAGACGGCGTCCGTGCCGCGGTAGCCGGTAATAGTCAGGGTGGCCGGGCTTGCCACCGAGCCCTGCTTGATGGCGGTCCAGGTGGCGGCACCGGGTCTCCAGGTGCGCGCCGCTACCTGCTGCGGCGTGAGCCTGGGGGGCTGATTGGTCGGAGCCACGGCGCGCGGATCGATCTCTCCCACGCGCGGGCGGTCACCTCGGGTCCGGATGAGGACCGTGTCCGTCCGCCCGGCGAGCTTCACCTCGATAGTCCATTCCGTGGCATTCGCCGCCGCGTCGCGCCAGAGAAAGGCGGGGGCCGGGAACTCGGGTGGGAAGATGCTGCCGTCGGAGGGGTAATCGATGCTCACCGGCGCCGGGCGCGGGGCGGCCGCGGCAAACGCAAAGAGTAAACCGCCGGCAATGATCGCGCAGAATCTCGTTAGCTCCACCAGCAAGAAGTGTAACCTGTGGCCGCCGCTCGATTCCACCTGCGCGAAATATTGTTGAGTTTCACATCTGAAACCCCTATCGCTTGAGTTCGGACTGCCTTATACTGCTAGCCATGAGGAAACTATACAGTTTCGTTGCGGCGGTGGGAGTCCTGATCCTGCTGCTCACGTATTCTGCTTTCGCGCAGACCATTAGCGGAGTCATCACCGGCACCGTTGTCGATCCCGCCGGCGCCGTGATTCCCAACGCGCAAATCACGCTGACGAATCAGCAGACGCGCGCAGAACAGACCCTGAGCTCGAACGAGGCGGGGATCTTCGTGTTTTCGAGCGTCTTGCCCGGCACCTACGCTGTCGGTGTGGCGATGGCGGGATTTCGGTCGTATCACGTTCGCGATGTGGCGGTGACCATGAGCGAACGCCGCACCCTGGGCGAGATCGTCATGCAGATGGGGCAAGTAACTGAGAGAGTGGAAGTCACGGCGGAAGTCACACCAGTGCAGACCGCCTCGAGCGAACGGGCTGGGTTGGTGTCCGAAACGCAGTTGCTGAACACGGCTATCCGCGGGCGCGACTTCGTGGCGCTGCTCGCGACGCTGCCCGGCATCTATGACGCCAACATGCAGTCGCGCGACGTGTCGAAAGGCACGGGCGGCGGCGGGCTGCACATCAATGGCGGACGCGACACGTCGATCAATTTCGCGCTCGACGGTGTGCAGAATACCGACACCGGCTCCAACGGCGGCTCGCACGTCCAGCCCAACATGGATGCGGTGGCGGAAGTGAAGGTACTGACGAGTAATTACCAGGCCGAATACGGCCGTAGCGCCGCTGGCACCATCAACGTGACGGTGAAGAGTGGCACGCAGAACTTTCATGGCAGCAGTTACTGGTTCTACCGCCACGAAGGGCTGTATGCCAACAGCTTCTTCCGCAACCGGACCGGCACCGTGCGGCCGGTGGAGCGTATCCAGAATTTCGGCTACACCGTCGGCGGGCCGATCTACGCCAAGAGTTTCAATAAGAACAAGGACAAGCTGTTCTTCTTCTGGTCGCAAGAGTTCGTGCGCCGGCGGAGCTATCCCGGCACGCAGTTCGTCACCACACCGACGGCGTTGGAGCGCGCTGGGGACTTCTCGCAGACCCGGGATGTGAACGGCGCGCTGATCGCGATCAAGGATCCGACCACGGGGCTGGCGTTTCCCAACAACACCATTCCGGCGTCGCGCATCAATAAGACCGGGCTGGCAATCTTGAACTTCTTCCCGCAGCCGAATTACACGGAAGCCGATCCGGCGCTGCGGTACTCGCGCAATTACCGCGCTAACGTGAGCGGCGCCTTCCCACGGCGCGAAGACCTGTTCCGCATCGACTACAACATCAGCCCCACGCTGAACGCCTATTTCCGGGGCACTGAAGACAACGACGACGAGAACTGGCCGTACAACAACTGGACGGCGGGCAGCCACAACTACGACATGTACAATACCTACCGTTGGCAGCACGGACGCGGCGTCCTGCTGCACCTGGCGAAAACGTTCAGCTCGACGCTGGTGAACGAATTCACCATGGGGGCGAGCACCCGCGGGCAGGCGTTCAACCCGAGCGATCCGAGCCTGATCGCGCGCAACAAGATGGCCAACATCGGGCAGTGGTATCCGTCCGGCAACGAATCCGGCGCTATTCCCGATGTCGCCTTTGGCGGCGTTACCAACGCGATCAACGGCGGCATCGGCAACATTCCGTACCATAACGAAAATCCGGTGTTCAGTTGGGTCGACAACGTGACCAAGGTGCAGGGCACCCATACCCTGAAGGGCGGCATCTACATCGAGCGGATGCGGAAGGACGAAGTGGGCAGTGGCAACACCCGCGGCGCCTTCGACTTCGGGCGAAACACCAACAATCCGTTCGACTCCAACTACGCGTTCTCCAACGCCCTGCTGGGTAACTTTAACACGTACTCGGAGGCCAGCCTGCGCACCTATTCCCTGTACCGCTACACGCAGACGGAGTTCTACGTCCAGGACTCGTGGAAGGCTTCCAAGCGGCTGAACGTGGAGATCGGACTCCGCGTCTACTCGTCTCCGGCGACGCACGACATCCGGCACTTCCTGACTACGTTCCTCCCGTCGGCGTACGACCCGAAGACCGCCGCCGTGCTGTACCGTCCGGGTATCGACCCGGCAACGAACAAGCGGGCGGCGATCGATCCCCGCAACGGCAACGTTGCCCCCGTGACCTACATCGGGCTGTTTGTGCCGGGTTCGGGCAACTATGCGCCTGGCATGGCGATCGGCGGCCAGGGAGCTCCTGAAGGGCTGTATTCCACTCCGCTTTCGGTAGCGCCCCGGTTCGGTTTCGCCTATGACCCGAAGGGCAACGGAAAGATGGCTATCCGCGGCGGCTTCGGCATATTCTACGACCGCCCGCAGGGTAACGTCTACTCAGGCACGGTGGGCCAGCCTCCGGTGTCTTACAACCCGACGGTCTCGTTCGGGAACGTGGACACCTTCCTGCAGGCCACCGGCGTGGTGGGACCTCCCGGAGTGACGGTGGTGGACAGCGCCAGTCAGTCGCTGCCCACGACGATGAACTTCAGTTTCGGCGTGCAGCGTGAGATCGGCTTCCAGTCGATGATCGATGTCTCGTACGTCGGCAGCATGGCGCGGCACCTGATCGTGCAGCGCAACATCAATTCGATTCCGATGTACGCCCACTTCGACGCGAAGAATATCGACTCGACGACCGGGAGTCCGCTGCCGGATAACTACCTGCGGCCGTATCTGGGTATGGGCAGCATCAACATGCGAACCTTCGACGGCACGTCCAATTACCATGGATTGCAGGTCTCGGCGAACCGGCGTATGTCGCGCGGAATTCAATACGGGGCAGCCTACACGTGGTCGAAGGCGCTCGGTACGTCCGACGCCGACTTCGGCGGGCTGAGCTATTACTTCCCGGTGCGCCAGCGCAACTACGGCCCGCTGGGGTACGACATCCGCCATATGCTGGTGTTCAACTACACCTGGGATCTGCCGGGGTTGGGCAAGCGTCATGGCAACAAACTGCTGGGCGTCTTCACCGACAACTGGCAAATCGCAGGGATTACCGCGTTCATGACCGGAACACCGTTCACACCTGGGTTCAGCACGTCCGACGGGCAGGACATTACCGGCTCGCAGGAGGGCGCCCGCATCAACGTAATCGGCAATCCGAACCTGTCGAACGGCCAGCGGACGTTTTCCAAGAACTTCAACACGGATGCGTTCGCTCGGCCGCTGCTGCGCGACTTCGGCAACGCCGGGGTCAACATCATGCGCAATCCGTCGTGGAACAACTGGGACATGAGCGTGTCGAAGCGGATCCCGTGGAAGGGTGAGGGGCGATACTTCCAGCTCCGCGGCGAATTCTACAACGCCTGGAACCACGCACAGTTCAACGGCTACGACACCGGCGCGCGCTTCAACCCGGCAGGCCAGCAGATCAACGCGAACTTCGGCGCTCTGACCGGAACGCGCGACCCGCGCAAGGTCCAGCTTTCGCTGCGGCTGATGTTCTGATTTCGAAGGGTGGCATAGCACAGTCCCCCCACGAGCGCCCCTGCGAGCAGCAGGCGAGCAGGAGGAATTTGGCTGCATGCATGGAGAACTGTGACCGTCCCAGGACGTGAACCTTCTGTGACACTGGTTGAGGCTTGCGGTCCCGAAAGGCTGGCATTGTGGGACACCAGATTTGAACGGCCACGGGGAGCGCCGGCCCGCTCCGGTTCCTCCTGCTCGCACGCGCGCGAGTCCAGCCTGCCCATGCCGCCTGGAGCTATACTCCGCACATGGTGAAACTCACCCTTTGGCTGGTGCTTGCCGCCGCGTTGCCGGCCGCCGACCGCAAGCAGGAGCTCGACGATCTGCTGAAGATCTTCCCGCCTTCGAACACGCGCATCACGGGCAGGATCAGTGCACAGGATAAGTCGTGGGAGGAATGGGCGCGGCGAACGGGCGAGCTTCCACCCGATTTCGACAGCATGCCATCCGTCCCCGGGCTTCCCGAAGCCCGCTTCACCACGCGGGAGGCCTGGCCGCAGGAACGGCAGCGCATCCGCGCCCTGTTCGAGCAATGGTTTTACGGGAAAATGCCCCCGGCGCCGGACAATCTTCGCGCTGTAGTCACCGGCACCCACGACGAAAACGGCGTCACGGTTCGCGACGTGCGCCTGGAATTCGGCCCCGACCACCGCGCGACATTGCGCGTGCAACTGATGATTCCCCCCGGCAAGGGGCCGTTCCCCGTTTTTCTGACGAATCACCCGCGCACGCGGCCGTGGGTCTCCACCGCCGTCCGCCGAGGCTACATCGGGGTCATCTACTTCGCCGCCGATCCGATCTATGGGAACGCCGACGATTCCGATCCGTACATCGAGATCTATCCGGACTACGATTTTTCCTGCGTGGCGCGCTGGGCATGGGCGGGAATGCGCGCGGTGGACTACCTCTACACGCTTCCCGAGGTGGACAAGGGCAAGATCGCGATCAGCGGCCATTCCCGCAACGGAAAACAGGCGCTGCTGGCGGCCGCTTTCGACGAGCGCATCGCGGCCGCCATCCCCTCCAGCGGAAACACCGGCGAAGGCAACCCGTGGCGCTATACCAGCGAAATGTTCGAGAATGAGAGCCTCGCACAGATCACCACCTCGTTCCCGCACTGGTTTCATCCGCGGCTGCGGTTCTTCGCGGGCCGCGAGGACAAACTGCCGGTAGACCAGAACCTGCTGATGGCGATGGTCGCGCCGCGCCCGCTGTTCATGTACTCGGCGTATCCGGAGTCGCAGGGCGGTCCGTTCGGCTTCGAACAGGCCTATCGGTCGGTGCTGAAGGTCTACGAGCATTTTGGCGCCGCCGACAAGCTCTGGCTGAATCTGCGGGACGGCGAGCACCCCACCACCGCGGGGGATATCGAACAGTTCATCGATTTTCTGGACTCGGTATTCGGACGCAAGCATTTCCCGAAACGCGAGACGTGGATCAACGGGTACACCTTTGAGGAATGGAAACGAATTTCCGGCGAATCCATCGACCCCACGCGGTACCCACGGAGGACCCCTGGCGATTACAACCAGGGCCCGTGGGAGGAAAAGAAGGCCGGCATCCGGCAGCACATCCAGTGGGCCCTGGGGGAAGAGCCGGCGGGAATCCGCTTCCCCGCGCGCGAGAAGCTCAAAGGATCTGTCTTCACGAGCGACGGCTGGCTGCCGCTGCTCTTCCAGCGCCCGCTGAAGGCGCCCGGCATGGCATACGTGCCGCTGGCATTTGGCGATGACTTGAAGGCCGACCTCTACTACCCTGAGACGGTGGTGCCGGGTCAGCGCCTGCCGCTGGTGGTCTGGTTGCACCCGTTCGCCTATTGTACCGGCTACTCGCGGGACACCAGGCCCGCGTTTGCCTCCCTGACCAAGCGAGGCTTCGCGGTTCTGGCATTCGATCAGATCGGCTTTGGCACCCGCGTGCGCGATGCGCGCGAATTCTACTGGCGCTATCCCCAGTGGAGCCTGATGGGCAAAATGGTGGCGGACACGCGGGCCGCCATCGACTCTGCGGCGGCGCTCGAAGCCATTGATCCGCAGCGGATCTACATCGTCGGATACGCTCTCGGAGCCAAGGTGGGACTGCTGACCGCCGCGGTGGACGGGCGGGTCAAGGCGCTGGCGGCGGTTGCCGGATTCGATCCGTTGCGGCTGGACACAGGGAAGAAGGGCGTGGAGGGCGTCCTGCAATACTCGCACCTGCACGGACTGATCCCCCGTTTCGGGTTCTTCGCAGGTTACGAAGACCGCGTCCCGCTCGATTTCGACGAGGTCCTGGCCTCCGTGGCTCCCCGTGCCGTGCTGGTGGTCGCGCCG
Organism: Candidatus Solibacter sp.; assembly: GCA_017883345.1. GTDB lineage: Bacteria > Acidobacteriota > Terriglobia > Bryobacterales > Bryobacteraceae > Solibacter. The sequence goes on from JADGNT010000051.1 coordinate 8,965, forward strand.
GTGTTAGACCGCTATGCACGCGTGGAGGACGTCCGAAGCGAAGTGGGTCAGGCGCGGCACATCTACGAGCGCTTGGGGCGACCGGACGCGCTGCGCCTCGAAACGCCACTCGAGTTCAGCCGCTTCCCGCGGTCTCTGCAGGAGCAGGTGTTCGACTGGCTGGCCAGCGTCCGGTAAAGCGGAGCAGGCTTCTAAGCGTTTTAGCATGGGCGTGCCGGTAGGCAGGATGCCGCCGCTTGGCTGGACATCTCGAATCGACAGCGCTCCGCCTACCGTCGCGGTACTTGGCGACACATTCAAGTACAGTTGGAGAAGAGGACGAGCCAAACGGGAAGTCCTGCGTGCTGGAACGGGCGCAGGACGCCGAAGGCGATGACGGAGAACCCGAGCAGGATATCAATGCCGCTGTTTTCGTGCAATCCGAAGACGAGCGAATCCGGATTGTTGGGGTCGAAGCGGCTCACGTGCATTGCGTCGCCGTGACTCCAGCCCTGGGCGACCGGCACCAGTCCTCGCCTTGACGGCCCACCTCGGCCATCCCGGCGCGCACGCAACGTTCGGGCTACGCACAGCGCTTACAAGTAGCCGGTGAGCCACTCCAGCACGCGCTCCTGCATGCGGCGCGAGAAGCGGTTGAAATCGGCCGGTGTTTCAAACGACAGAGCGCCGGGCTGCCCGAGCAAGCTGTAGATTCGCTTGCACCCTTCCACTTCGCGCTCGACGTCCGCCAGACGGGCGTAACGATCGAGCGTGGGCGCCATTACCAAGGCCGGTTTCGGCGCTATCAAGGCTAGGACTTCGTCGAAATCGAACGGCACACGGTCCTGATGGTTCACGAAGAAGCCGAGACGCGGGAGGAGTCCATGCAGATGGGAGTACTGCCGGATGCCTTCCGTACTTTTATCCGAAGTGTAAAGCCGCAGGGGATCGAGGCCGCAGACCGAAATCACACCTTTAATGCGATCCTCGAAGGCAGCGGTCAGCAATCCGACTTTGCCGCCGAGCGCGTATCCCAGAAGGAAGATTTTGGAGGAGTCGATCTCCTGCAAGCGCGAGAGCGCACCGACAGCCGCGCGTGCGTCGGCGATCATGTTTCCCAGCAGGGACCATTTCGGGTAGCGCTCATAAAACGCCTTCGCCTCGTGGATGCGCGTTCCGAAGCCGATCTGATCGAAGGCAAACACCGCGACCCCTTTTTTTACCAGCATAGGAAACGACGGCCGCTCGTCCTGCTGGTAAGCCCATCCGCCGGAAAGCCAGGGACGTCCGGCGGACCACCCGTTCTGATAGCTGAACGGGTGGAGCCAAACGATCACCGGCCACCTGCCTGGCTTCGGTTTGCCGTCGGCACCCGCCGGATAGTACAGATCGCCTTGCAGTCCGTCACCGAAGGGAAGGCCGAGAACTCCCATGCCTTCGGATTTGAAGCGCGCGCCGGTCCGATCGTCCAGCGGGCGATTGTAGAGAGTGGCCAGCCACCCTTCGTTCGCCAAGTTCGTTTCCGAGATGTTGCGGAGCGCGTCGAAGGGCACGACGGGCGGCGCTTCGCCGAGGACGTGCGCGATCGTCTGGCGAATGGATTTCCTGCGCCCTTCCCAGTCCGACGCAGACTCGATCTCGCTCCCGAAATCGCCAACCGCTCTCTTCGGGGAGGAGAGCGGGTCGATGTCTTCTTTGGTGATCTCGCGCCAGCGATCGAAGGTATAGCCACAAATCCAGGTTTCCAATTTCGGGCGCCGATGACGGCCGAATACCGAATCAAAGAAGTCGACAAACTGCTCGATGTCGGCGGCGTTGGTGGGATGCTCCCCTTCGCGCAGATTGAGCCACAGGTTCTCTTCGCGACCCAGGAAGCGGTAGACGCTGAGTACAGATCGATAGGCCTGCTCGAAGCCGAACGGGTTGCCCGCGGACTCGGCATATCCGGCGTACATCATCAGCCCCCGCGGCGCCATTAGGGCCATCAGCATGTTCTGGTCTACCGGAAGCTTGTCTTCGCGCCCGGCGAAGAAGCGCAGCCGCGGCTGGAACCAGTGGGGCTGCGCTGCGGTGAGAAGTTGGATGCTCTCGTTGACGAACATGTCCGTGGTGTAGCGCCACGGATCGCATTCACCGGTATTCCCGCTGGAGGCGATGACGGCTCCGATCCGCTCATCGAAAGCGGCACCCACCAGCGCCTGCTTGCCGCCGCGCGAATGTCCTGTGAGACCGATCTGGTCTTTGGCCACTTCCGGGAGCGTTACGAGGTAATCTACTGCGCGCGACGCGGACCAGCCCCAGCGGGCGAGACAGGAGAAGTCATAGTCGGGATAGACTTCGATGTAGGCATCGGAATCATCGCCGTCGCCATAGACCGGGTCGGCGGCGGCGTAATAGCAGGCGATATAGCCGCGCTTCACCGCCGTGTACAACCAGGGACGCCGGCGATTGTGATCAGTCAGGAAAACGGGGAAGGGGCCTTTGCCCTCGGGAATGACCAACTGCAGCCGCAAGGTGGCGCGATGGCCGGGGCCAAATTCGAGCCGGACGTCACGAACCGTGGCGGTGCCTTCAAGGCGCGTGCCGGTGACCACCGCGCGCAAGTTGTCGGGTGCGGGCGGCATAGTTCCGAACACCCACTGCTCGAACTGCGCGCGGATCCACTGTTTCTGGCGATTCCACAGGACGGCGTTCGTCACCGGCACTTCGCGGCCGCCCTCGCGAAGGACGAGCGGATCCGGCAGGCCAGGGATCGAAGGCATGGAGGCGAAGTCCGGCGGGAGTTCGCCGGTGCGCTTCACCCAATCCTCCCAGACCTTATCATGGGCGTTCATGCGGCCGCTGGCGGGGGGGCGGCTCGGCGGAAAGACCTTCAGGAAGAACTCGAGATCCGCACGCCGGCGGGCGTCGCTGCCGGCGGGCGCTGCGGCGGATTGGGCTGCGGCAACTGGCGCCGATGCCAGGACCGACACTCCCAAGGAGGTCGCGGCCCCTGTAAATAGCGCTCTTCGCGTCATATCGATATCGTTTTGTGACATCTCTGTGCCTCGATCAGAACCGCATACAATTGTGCGATGCGCTGGCCATAGGCGCACCGCTACGCAATCTACGACTACAGCTACCCGGCAGACAAGCCGGCCAAGAAGCAATTCGTCCAAATGCACCGGGCGATGTTTAACGACGCGGGCGAGATCGTAGGCCCAGACGGCATTCCGAAATAGGCGATTCGCGCCGCTTGGCTATCGCAAATTGCAATCAAGGCGACTTTAGGACACTAGACGACGCGCAGGACCTCCCGGCTTCCAGTCATCCAAAGCTCGGTGTACCCGGCCAGCCGCTCGCGGTACATCGGGCTGCCCATGACTTCCTGCATCCTTTTTTCGAATTCCTCAAGGCTCTCAGCGGTATGCTCCATGATCACGCGGTTGAAATCGCCGGTGACGTCGCTCATGACGCGGGCGCCTGGCATCTGGAACGCAGCCACCGCTTCCTTGAGTTGTGCCGCCAGCTTGCTGGCGCAACCCGGCTTTGCGACGAACGTGTTACGAATAACAAACATGGGTACTCTCCTATCGCGTCATTGTGACGGTTGATCGATCAAGAAAGCAAGATCCCTTTAACAGGAACCGCCGTACCGGAACAGGATTGCGTGCGGGAAGCCCGCGGCAAAATCCGGCAGAACCAGTCCCCCATGAGGTCGTAGTGGCGGGAAGCCCGCGTGGTGGGCGATTGCCCGCCATACGGCGCTCCCAGGCGAGGAATCGTCTCTTCAGGTGTAAGCCTTGCCATGCCGCGGATCTGACTCCACCCCATCACGCCATCCATCCGCGGTCGCCCGTCGGGGGGCGCGGCATTGGCGGGGAATACTTGGGCAGGCTCACCATGGCGCGCGGCGAGCGTGATCGCCGCCGGCGAGGCGTCGATCACCTTGCACTCCTCGCCGCGGGTC
>JADGNT010000616.1 GCA_017883345.1 Candidatus Solibacter sp.
CGGTCTCCGCAGCCTCCGCGAGTTTCGCAAATTCCTCGCGCCCGCTTCCGAAACCATCTTCAGCCCGCTGGCGCGCCAGTCTCCCGACAGCCCCGGCGACGCCATCCGCATCGATCACCTGCTACTGGTGGAAGCGATCATCACGTCTCACGGCATTCCGGCTCCCCGGCCGGCGGTAACCGTGCAACTCTATTGGACGCTCTATCTGGGCGTTTTCGCATACTGGGCAGCCGACGAATCACCCGGCCAGGAGGACACCCTGGCCCTGCTGGATCAGTCGCTCAAGCTGTTTGTCGCATCTCTAGGCATAGATCAAGGAAGGGGAACTTATGGACGTCAATCTCAGTGAATTAATAGCCGCGCTTCCCGAAGACGACGCTTCGTCCATGGCAAACGCCGATTGGGCACAGGAACGGCTCCGGGACATTCTCGCCGATCTGGCGCAGCGCCCCGTGCCGGCCGGTTCGCTGCACCGGCTGTGGACGCTCTCGGAACTCTCCGCGCAGATCGCCCTGGCCTACCTGGCACTCTGGGTGCGAAGGTGGTTCGCCGATGCCGAAGCCGGGAAGCGGCGCCTGATGGAGACCAACCTGCGCGTGGCGCTGAAGACTTTCCATCGTCTGGGCTACCTGCGCGGCGCCATGACCAAACTCGGTCAGGCCGCGGGCAACCTGCCCGGTATCCTCCCCGCTCAGATGGCCGATACCCTGGACCGCCTCCACTTCGAGGCCCCGCCGATGCACTACCCGCTGATCCGCGAGGTGGTGCGCAATGAGTTCGACAAGGAATCCGAAGAAGTGTTTCTCAGCTTCGAGAAAGAGGCCTTCGCCGCCGCATCGCTCGGCCAGGTCCACCGCGCCCGGCTGAAATCGGGCGAGCCCGTCGCCGTTAAGATTCAGTATCCGGGTATCGCGCGAACCATCGATGCCGATTTTCGAAATCTCTCCGCCCTCCTCGTCCCTCTGCGGCTCGGCAAAGACTGGGACTCGCTCAAGGCGCAGTTCGAAGAAGTCCGCCGCATGCTCAACCAGGAGGTCGATTATCTCCAGGAAGCCGAATCGCAACGCCTCGCCCGCGAACTCTTCCGGCCCGAAGACGGCATTGTCGTGCCGCGCGTCTACCCCGAGTATTCCGGCAAGCGCGTGCTGACCACCGATTACGTGCAAGGTCTGCACCTGCCGGATTATCTCGCCACCAACCCTACCCAGGCCTCGCGCAACGCCTTCGGAACCAAGATATACGTTGCCTGGATGCGCATGTACTACGCCTTCATGACCTACGCGGATCCACATCCCGGCAACTATCTGTTCCTCAGCGACGGCCGCCTTGGCCTGATCGACTTCGGCTGCGTGCAGCACTACGGCCCCGAAGAGCGCGACCTCGTACGGCTGGCCGAGAAGATGGCGTACGAGGATCCGTCGATCGTCCGCGAAGTTGTGCAGCGCGCCTGCGGCATTACCGCGAACGATCCCGACCTGGAAGACTATGTCCGCATGATGGAGGAATCGCTCGATTGGATGATGGAGCCGGTCCGCCAGCCGGGCGCATTCGATTTCGGAGACGAGGCCCACTTCCAACGGGGCGTGGACTGGTTTTCCCGCGTCGTCCGCCAACGGCACATCCGCGCCCATCCTATGTATGTCTATTGGAACCGCAGCGTCCTTGGCTGGAAGGCGCTGCTCTACCGCCTCCGCGCCCAGGTCGACGTACACGCGGTCCTCCGCCAGGAGCGGCCCGGATAGGATCTGTAGCGCGACCAGACCCAGAGGGCGACCCAGAGGGTACCCCCGGTTGCCACGTCGGCGCCCTCGCCGACGTTTTTTGGAAGAATGCCGGTACGAATACCGGCATGGCAGGCGGGACGCCCGCGCTACAATACGTACCGTGCATCGCCGCATCTTTCTCGCCGCCGCCGGTGCGGCCGTCGCCGCCGCCGCTCCGCTGGCGGCGGACATCCCGATCATCGACACTCACATCCATCTGTTCGACCCCAACCGCCCGCAGTCCATTCCGTGGCCGGGCAAGGATAATCAGGTGCTCTACCAGCCCGCGCTGCCGGACCGCTACCGCAAAATCGCCGCGCCACTGGGGATCAACGGCGCCATCGAGGTGGAGTGCAGCCCGTGGCTGGAAGACAACCAGTGGGTGCTGGATGTGGCCGCGAAAGACACCATCATCGTGGGCACGGTGGGCGATCTGGAACCCGGCCAGCCGGAATTCGGCAAACAACTCGAGCGGTTTCACCGTAACCCGCTCTTCCGCGGTATCCGCTACGGCAACTTGTGGGGACGCAGGTTCGCCGAGGAAGCGGCCAAGCCGGCGTTCGCCGCCGATCTCAAACTACTGGCCGGCGCGGGACTGGTGCTGGATACCGCCAACCCCGATCCGGCGCTAATCGAAACCGTGGTGCGCCTGACCGACCGCGTGCCCGAACTGCGCCTCGTGGTGGACCATCTACCGCAATGCACTCCGCCCTCCGCCGCCGCCGGGCGCGCGGCCTACGATGCCAATCTGCGGGAACTTGGCAAGCGCCCCCAAGTCTACGTGAAGCTCTCGGAGGTCTTGCGCCGCATCGACGGCAAAGTGGTCGAAGACGCCGCGTTCTATCGCGCCCGCCTGGACGAACTCTACGGCATCTTCGGGGAGGATCGCGTGCTCTACGGCAGCGATTGGCCCAACAGCGATCAGTGGGCGCCTTACGCCAAGGTGCTGGGGTTGGTGCGCGAGTACTTCGGCGGCAAGAGCCGCGCGGCGCAGGAGAAGTATTTCTGGAAAAACTCGGTGGCGGCGTACCGCTGGGTGAAACGGGAGAGCGGGCAACCGCGGGGTGCTTAAACGTTTTCGGGGGAAGGCGTATTCATGGCCAGCCTTGCGCGAAAACGGTTAGGCACCCGCAACCGCGGCCCGGCGACGGGGTATGATGCCGGCGTATGATGCCATTAAGGAGCCGATCATGAATCGAAGACAGTTTCTGCGGGCCTCTTCCTCGGCGGCGATGGCGGTCGAAATTGCGGCGTATGCCGATACGCCGATCCCGATGGGCAAACTGGGCAAGACCGGGCTACAGGTCACGCGGATCACGCTGGGCGGCGCCCACATGCGCTACGGCGGCGAGGAGAACGCCCTCCGGATCATCCGCCGCGCGCTCGATCTGGGAATCAACTTCTTCGACAGCGCCCGCAAGTACAACAACGGCGAGAGCGACGCGTGCTATGGCAAAGTCATCACCGGCAGCATCCGGCAGAAGGTATTCCTCATGTCCAAGGCCCACCTGCGGACGCGCGACGAAGCCATGGGGCAGTTGGAAGGCACGCTGCGCGCCATGAAGACCGATTACCTCGACCTCTGGCAGTGCCACGAGGTGGTCACCCAGAGCGAGGTCGACCAGATCCTCGGCCCTGGTGGATCGCTGGAGGCGTTTGTCCAGGCCAAAAAGCAGGGCAAAGTGCGCCACATCGGCTTCACCGGCCACGCCGATCCGGAGGTGCATCAGCGCTTGCTCGCCAGCTACGATGGCTGGGAAACGGTGCAGCATCCGGTCAATCTGGTGGACCCGCACTACCTGAGCTTCATCGAGAACGTGCTGCCCAAGGTCCGCGCCAAAGGCTTGGGCTTGTTGGCGATGAAGTGCAATGCCATGGGCGCGATCGGGCGCAACAAGATCGCCACGTACGCGGAGTGCCTGCGCTTCACGTTGAGCCAGGACGTCGATACCGTAGTCTCCGGCGCGACCACGGTGGAAGAACTGGAGCAGAATGTCGCCACCGTGAAGGCGTTCCGGAAGATGACGCCACAGGAACAGTCGGACCTGCTGGCGCGGACCAAGAGCGGGCCGGTGGGGATCAAGGTGGAAAACTACAAAAAGGCGCCGGCGGGCGGGGCGCTACCCGCCCATCGCGACGGCGACCGCGGGTAAGCCAGAAGGC
>JADGNT010000617.1 GCA_017883345.1 Candidatus Solibacter sp.
CTTGACCATGCCTTCGCCGATCGGCTTCCACTGCGCCTGGTATGCGCCCTTGGCGTCCTTCCCCCAGGCGAAATCTTTCACCGCGATGCCGCGCAGATGGTCGCCGGTGATCTTGAAGCTATCGATCCACCCGCCCAGCCCGCCCTCGATCACGGCGTGCGCCACGTCGAAGTTCACGCCCACCGCCTTCGGATCCAGCTCGCGCATCAGATACCAGAGATCCCAGATCGACGCGCCCACCACGCCCACGCCCGAGTGCGTGTGATACATGGCGCACAGTTGGTAGCGCGCGTTGAGCGCGGCGAGTTTCGCCAGACGCGGCTTCATGGATTCCAACTGCGCCTCGTAGGGCTTGCCAGCGTCCCACTTGAAGGCGCCGAACCGGTAGTTGCGGATACCGAGCGCCGCGCACGCCTTCAGAATCTCCTCGGCGAACGGGGTGTCGGCATCGGCGATATCGGTGCTGACCATGGGCACTTCCAGCCCATGCCTGCGCAGCGTGGCAACCAGCGGCGGAAGATCCTTGGCCACGCTGGCCGGCTCCACATGCCCGCCCTTGCGCAGGGTGATATCCACGCCGTCGAAGCCGAGTCCGGCGGCCGCGGTGGCCAGCTCTTCGCCCTGCACAAACTGCAGGTGCTTGGAGAACACCGATACCTTGAGTTTCGCCTTCGCCTTTGCCGGGCGGCTCAGAAGCAGGGCGCCCGTGGCCAGCAGCGCACGCCGCGAAATGGAAAGCCTGTCTGTATCTTTAGCGCTCACGGACTTATCATAACCCTATGACCGTTGCCCGCCGCACGTTCCTGCTTTCCGCTACCGGCGCCGTCGCCGCCCATGCGGTCCCCCCTTCGGACCAGGTGACGCTCGGGGTGATCGGCTCGGGAGGCCGGGGCACCTTCGTCATGGGCGTCTTCCAGAAGGACGCGGCGCTGCGCGTGAGCGCCATCTGCGACGTCTACGAGCCCAATCTGGAGAACGCGATTTCGGTAGCATCTAAAGTCCCCGGCACGCATCCCAGGGTCTACCGCAATTACCGCGAACTCCTCGCCGATAAAGACGTGCAGGCCGTGCTGATCGCTACTCCCGAGCACTGGCACTACCAGATGGTGCTGGACGCGCTGGCCGCCGGCAAAGACGTCTACGTGGAGAAACCGCTGTGCCAGACTCCCGAGCAAGGTGTGGCGCTGGTGGAGGCGGAACGGAAAACCAAACAGATCGTTCAGGTGGGCATGCAGCGCCGCAGCTACGACCTATATAAGGAAGGGCGCGCGATTGTGGCCGCCGGCAAGCTCGGCGCCGTGCGCATGGTCCGCACCTGGTGGCTGAATAATTATCTCGGCGGCGCGCCCGCCACCAAACTGGCCGGCCCGCTCGATTGGGAGCAGTGGCAGGGCCCCGCGCCCCACCGCGCACTCGATCCGGACCGCTTCCGCAACTGGCGCCTGTACTCCGATTACGCCGGCGGCATCGTCGCCGACCAGGGAGCGCACATCTTCGACGGCATACAGATGCTGATGGGCGCCGGATTCCCCAGCGCCGTCACCGCCGCCGCGGGCAAGCCCCACAAGCGGGGCGTGGACCAGCCGGAATCGGTGGTGGCCATCGCCGAGTATCCCGAGGACTTCGTCGGCGTCTTCACCGTGAACTATGCGGCCATGCAGTACCAGAGCCGCAACGATCAACTCAATCAACTGGATGGCGACCAGGGCCGCATGGACATCGGGCGCGAGGAACTCAAGGTATTTCTGAAAGGCGCGGAGGAACAGGCGGCGATCGAGAAGAAATCCGAAAAAGGCTTCGGCTGGGCCACCGATCTGCACGTGCAAAACTTCCTGGAATGCGTGCGCACCCGCAAGACGCCGGCGGCTCCCATGAAGCTCGCGTTTCAGGCCGCGCTGGTGGTGCAGATGGCGAACCTGTCCTTGAGGCACGGGCGGCGCATCCGTTGGACCGGCGACAAGGCTGTGTAGAGCAGCCTTCCAGGCTGCCATGCCCCCATTCGTGGGGGCATGCTTCCTTGCATGGACGCATCGCGCTGCTAAACTGAACTTGATGCCGCAATCGTATACTCCCCTCCAGGCGCCGCAGCGCCTTCTGTTCGGACCTGGACCCAGCATGGTCGCGCCCCGCGTCTACCAGGCCATGGCGCAGCCCGTGGTCGGCCATCTCGACCCGTTCTTCTTCCAGGTAGTCGAAGAGGTACGCAGCCTGCTCGGCTACGCCTATTCCACCAAGAACCAGTGCAACATCGCCATCTCCGGCACCGGCAGCGCCGGCATGGAAACCGCCGTGGCCAACTTCATCGAGCCCGGCGAAACGTTCGCTCTCCTCACCAACGGTTTCTTCGGCGACCGCATTGGCGAAATGGCCCGCCGCCACGGCGGCGAAGTCGTCCGCCTCTCCAAGCCCTGGGGCGAGCCCTTTGACCCGCAGGAGGCCCGCGACTTCATCCGCCGCGAACGCCCCCGCGTGGTCGCCTTCGTACAGGCCGAGACTTCCACCGGACTCTACAACCAGGCGAAGCCCATCTGCGAAGCGGCCCACGAAGTCGACGCGCTGACCATTGCCGATTGCGTGACCTCGCTGGGCGGCATGCCGGTGATGGTCGACGAAAACGGCATCGACATCGCCTACAGTTGCTCCCAGAAGGGGCTCGGCTGCCCTCCCGGCCTGTCGCCGGTCACCGTCTCGCCGCGCGCCCTGGAGCGCCTCAAGTCGCGCCAGACGCCGGTCCAGTCCTTCTATCTCGACCTGCAGCTTCTCGACTCTTTCTACACCGGGCATAAGTATCACCACACGGCATCCGCCACCATGTTCTACGCCTTGCGCGAAGGCCTCGCCATGGTCGCCGAGGAAGGTCTGGAAGCGCGTTGGGAGCGCCACCGCCAGAACCACGAGGCCTTCGTCGCCGGCATCGAGGCCATGGGCCTGAGCATGCTCGTTCCCGCCGGCCACCGTCTTTGGACGCTCAACACGCCGCGCATTCCCGAAGGCGTGGACGATGCCAAGGTCCGCCAGTTTCTCCTGGAGAAATACAGCATGGAGATCGCCGGCGGCTTCGGACCGCTGGCCGGCAAGGTCTTCCGCATCGGCACCATGGGCTACAGCTCCACCGCCGAAAACGTGCAACTCATCCTGCAGGCGCTCGCCGACGCCCTGCGCCACGCCTGACGCCCGGGTGTATTCTAAGAGCGAGGTGCTCTAAATGAGGACTTCGCTCTGCCTCCTCTTGCTCGCAATCGGGGCGATGCGGCTGGCCGCGCAACCCGAGCAACGCCGCTTGTACCCGCCGCGGACCTTTCCCCCCGATATCATTTCCCAAGAAGAACTGCCGCGCGACATCGTCCGTGTCGCCTCCACCCACGTTCGCGTGGACTTCGAAAACGATCGCACGCGAGTCCTGCGTCTGACGCTGGGCGCCGGCGAATCTATACCGTTGCACGACGACCGCGCCGGCGTGCTCGTCTGCATCGCCGGGTGCCGCATTCGTTTCACCATGCCGGACGGCAAGACGCAGGATGTCGAACTCAAAGCCGGAGAGACCCGGTGGCTGCCGGACGCCCGCCGCGTCACGCGCAATCTCGCCGACGGCCCGGTCGAAATGCTCTACATCGAAACCAAGCGCCCGCGGACGTAAACACTGTTTCATACCAGTTGTGGGGCGGGCAATCTTGCCTGCAGCCGCATTTTAGGCGGCTCTTTTGGGTCATGCGCGAGTCTTCGCACCTGCAATCGCCGGCTGAAAGCCGGCCGCAGCCAGGATTGGCTGCCCCACATAGCTGCATGTATCATGGAATTCATGCTGACTCGTGAACAGGCCTGGGACATCGTCTGCGAATTCACCAAGTCCGAGGGATTGCGCAAGCACGCGCTCGCCGTCGAAACCTGCGTCGTTGCCTACGCGAAGCAGTTGGGCGAGGAC
>JADGNT010000618.1 GCA_017883345.1 Candidatus Solibacter sp.
GTTGCCCACGCCCGTGACACTTTTGGAGGGCTGCGACACGGGAATTGCGGCTGGGGATCTCGAGGGCGATGGTGGCGGCAGAAACGATCCTTTGCCACGTCGCGGATCCGACTCCACCCGATCACGCCATCCATCCGCGGTCGCCCGTCGGGGGCGTGGCATTGGAGGGGAGTACTTGGGCAGCCTCACCATGGCGCGCAGCCGGTTGAGGGCGTGCGACATCTGATCCGCCTGGTCGTCACTTTCCGTTAGGGAAAGAGTCGGCCGGTGGTTCCCGCCCGGCACGTCGGCGAACTCGGCGCGGGCGGCGCGCCGGTCGATCATGCTTGGGACCGCCGCCCATTTCCCGGCATCACGCCGCGGACGCCAGTGCCTGCTTCGCTTCAGTTCCAGCGACCTCTTCTCCATGTCCTCAAGCTCCGCCGTAGAAAGAGCATGCCCAGGGTGACCGCCGCCGGCGAGGCGTCGAGGGGTTTGGGCTTCTTGACGCCGGTCTTCCACTGCCCCAACTCCTCGGCAGCCTGCCGTTCGTGGCCGCGCAGTTCGGAACCAGCGAGACCACGCCGGGGGCGATGCGCGTCACCAGCTGATCGGCCTCCTTGCCCTTGTAGTCGCGGCACAGCATCCCGCTGGCGCCGCCGGGCAGATCGGCCATGTCGGCGCCCCGCTGATCGAGGAGCAACTCGAGGCCGGAACGCAGCCGGTCCCACCGCTCTTGGAGCGCCGCGACGCGGGAATTACGGGAGGAGATCTCGAGCGGGATGGTGCCGGCCGAAAGTGCTTCCTGCACGAGCGGAACCGTGAGCAAACCACAGCATTTGACCCCAGCGCGACTACCTGGGCGACGGATGCGCAGCCTCCCCGAAACGGTCCGGGGTGATTCAGGATATCCGGGCCATAGTAGACGCTACGGACACGGGCGTAATCGGCGCTAGGGACCGTGCGCTAATCTTGCTGGGCTTTGCCGGTGCGTTCCGCCGTTCGGAGTTGGTTGGATTTGACGCTGAGGATTGCGCCTTCGGCAAAGACGGGCTGACGATCACATTGCGGAAATCCAAGACGGATCAGAACGGCGCGGGCCGGAAGATCGGGATTCCGTACGGCTCCAATCCCGATACCTGCCCAGTGCGCACGATTCAATCGTGGCTGGAACAGGCGACCATCAGCACGGGGCGCTTTTCCGTTCCATCAACTGCCACGGGCAAGTGCAACCGCGGCGCTTGTCTGGTATCGACGTGGCGCGCATCGTCAAGAAGCTGGTGAAGCGCGCCGGTTGGGACGCGGCGAAGTACGCCGGGTACTCGCTGCGTTCCGGCCACGCTACCAGCACGGCGATTGCTGGCGCATCGGAGCGGTCGATTATGAACCAGACCGGGCACCGCAGCGGGCAGATGGTGCGACGCTACATCAGAGACGGGAGTCTGTTTCGTGAGAACAGCGCTGGGAAGTTGGGGCTGTAGGTCTGAACCTCGATACTTTTCCGGTATCAAGGGTTAGAACAGTATTGTCAAGTGGCAATTAACAAAACAATGCACCATTTAGACGTTTTCGACGTGTCTTGCAGCCTTGGGCAGCGCTGCGTGTGAGCTATATAATTGTGGTCTACTCCGTGCTGAGATAAGCACCCTTCAGGAATTTGCGCGGCGTGGGGCAGGACCCACGGGACGTGCCCCCGCACTCAGCGGCTGGCGTCAAAGTTGAATCGCAACACGGCATTGGCGGAGACCGGATGGCCGTTAAACTGTGCGGGCTGGAATTGCCATCGCCGCGCTGCCTGAACAGCCGCATCGACCAACAGCGGGTGCACGCCCGGCTTCGCCACCGCTTCAGCGTTAACCACGCGGCCCGATGCATCCACGGATACTGTGACGTCCACTTCCGCGGATTTCCAAAACACTCCTTTGAGCAGGGCGGGAACATTCGGGACCACCCGATGCGTTGCCACCGGAGGGTGCGCTTCGACCGATAGCTCTGGCGGTTCCCCTTGCGGAATACTCCGGGCCGGCGAATCAACCGGCGCTGGCAAGGTAACTGGCTGCTGGTTCAGCAAAGACGGAGTGCCACTGTTCACCTTGGCCGCACCGATGACTGGTGGAGGTTCTTCAATGTGCTGGGGCGTAGCCGTAGCGGGATCGCGGTTCTCCATAGGCTTGAATTGCCTGAGCTCACGGGGGGACCCCGGCACGCTCGAGACTCCCGGCGCGCCGCTTTGCGAACTCGTCAGGCTCGCCCGGCGCCCGGCGATCCGCGGCTGTACGAAAATAAGAGACTCGCGGGCTACCTGTTCGCCGGCAACTACATTCAACTGAAATCGCACCTGGTCCGCCGGTGCTGCGTAGACAACGCTGCCGGCGCGCAACTCGTCGGTGGTCAATGGAACATCGCGGCTCACCGCGGTGCCCCGAATCAGCAACATGCCGAAATTAGCCTTGGAGATGACAGGCGCGTTGCCATTCCACGAAACCAGGAGCCTACTACCGCGCTTCTCGACGGTAAGCCCGAGCGGTGGTTTCACCCCGGCCCGATCCGCTGCTGCCTGCGACGCCACCGGCGGATTGGCGCCGCGCCTGAAATACACAAACGCGCCCACCAACACAGCAGCAGTCACTAGCGTCACGAGCGCCAGCGCCAGCCGCCGCCAGCCAGTTCCCTGCCGCCGTTTCGCCACTGGTTCCGGCGTCGTCGATTTCCGCCGATGGGCTGCCAGCGATGCCGGAAAAGGTTTGGGCGCCGAAACCGGTTGCGTCTCGGGCTCCGCGGATACTGTGCCGTGCCCAACTTCGGGAGAGGCACCCACGCTCTTGTCCGCCGAGGACATTACCTCGGCGAGATCCGCGTACGAGCTTTGCGATGGCCTCCGGGCGATGGATGGCTGCCGTCGCCACTCTTTGCTCGCAAGTTCCTCAGCGTCGAAGGGGAACAGCATCATCGGCCAATCGAAAAGCTCGCGTTCACCCCAGAAACAAAAGCGTGCCTCGCCGATGCCTGATTTCCCGGCTTCGATCAGCAAAAACGCGGAGTTGGGATGACCGAACAAGCTCGCTGCCAAAGCCTTGTCCTCATCCGGCATCGAAGTACTACCTATCGGAGTCGTGCGGTAGAATCCGACCACATCCGCGGACCCGCTGCCTGTCGCCGCCTCGACCGAGCCGGCATCGAGTGTCTGCAGAGACTCGAAATCTAGAATCCTGGTGACCCCTGGCTTGGATGCATCACCCATAAGTAATCCGCACCCCGAAAGTTCGCCCGAGGCTTTCTCTGAGTCTTGAATCTGTTTCCGGAGCCTTCTTACCACATCAATATTGAGGACGATCTGAATAGGTGCGCCGGTAAAGCCCCACGTGTAGAAATCCGGAATTGGCTGGAACGTCGCGGCCGACATTTGTACCTCGATCCTGAGTACACGCCGAACACGGCAATCAGGAACCGAACAGATTTAGGCTACAGTAGCTGCGCAATCGACACAAGGAGAATCTTCTGCATCAGTACAGAAGTTCCATAAGTACTGGAGTTGTCATAACCCGGCCACAAAAGCCGAGAGCTGCGACGGTACCGCATCCCCCGTTCTACCCTGCGCGGACCGCGGATTTCTCCGTATCACCCAGCGCCCTGGCGTAGACTTTCAAATCCGCCGCGGACACGGTGACCAGATCCTTCTCCATGTCCACGGCGGCCTCCACCAGGCGGAGCAGATGCATGGCGCCCAGCCGGGAACACCACGGGTCGTCCACCTTGCGGCCAACTTCCGCGGCCACGCGGAACAAATCGGCATGGGGCAGCGCGAATCGCGGCTCCATTGAAGCTCCTGTGGGTAAGGGGTTGAGTTGCCCACGCCCGTGACACTTTTGGAGGGCTGCGACACGGGAATTGCGGCTGGGGATCTCGAGGGCGATGGTGGCGGCAGAAACGATCCTTTGCCACG
>JADGNT010000619.1 GCA_017883345.1 Candidatus Solibacter sp.
GACCATCGATTGATCGAGGGAAAAAAGCGGCCGACCGGAAGGGGACGGATTGAGGAGAGGGCGACCGCTGTCAAGTGTCTCTTTGCGCTTTAACGACCGGTCCCATGGTAGTGCAACGCAATCGGCGGGCGCGAGGTATCTTTCGGCTACTGTGAATTGTGCTACCTGCCGCGCGTGTAGTGCACCCTATCTTGTCCCGACCGGTCAAGCGTGCTGCGTCCGTGGAGCGACCAGACCCAGAGGGTACCCCGGTTGCAACGTCGGCGTCCTTGCCGATGTTCTTCGAAGAATGCCAGTACGAATACCGGCATAGCAGGCGGGGTACCCTCTGGGTCCGTCCGCTCCACGGTGCTCCGGATAGGGCGCGCTAATTGCGCCGCACTACACTAATGCCGCCGCAGGCGGCCGGTGTTCACCGTAATCCCGACGACCAACTGGGTGTCGGGCTGATTGCCCCACAAGCTGATGTGCTGGACCGCAAAATCGATGGCAAACGGGTCCGTCACCTGATACTCCATGCCCTCGAACAGCGAGACCTGGCGGCTGTTGCCGGTGGACCTTTCGTAGAGCCAGTTCATGTGAGGCGTCAGGTGGCCGAGCGAGCCGGAAGGTTTCAACCGGAAGCCGTAACCGGCGCCCAAATCGAAAGTGCCGGCGGGATTGGTGGGCGAGGGATTGGTGGCGCCGGTCCAGGTGAAAGTCACGCCCGCGCTGCTGCGCCCCACGTCGTAGCGTGCGATGGCGGTGGCGCCGGCACGCGCGCCCGAGTCGCCGCGCAGCAGATACGTGACCTGCGGGGCGACGGCGATATCCAACTTTTCGCCGTCGCGCACCACGCAAGTGGCGGCGGCGCTGACCCGGTCGCCGAAATGATTGACCTGATTATAGGAAAGCGAATCGAAGCTGGCGCTGAACTCGGTGCGGCCCCACCACGCGTGAGGGCCCTCGGGCGTGAAATGGATGGCCGTGGGAAACGTGAAGCTGCCGTCCGAGGAGAAGGCGCCGCCCCACTCGATATCCATCGTGCCGGGCTGCGTGATCAGCGTGTTGACATGGATGCGCTTGCGCAGCGTGATCGCCGGCGAGCGCTCACTGGAGCCTTTGAGGTGGAATAGCGCGGCGGGCGCGGCCGCGGGCAGCAGCAGGGCGAACAGCGCGAGCCGCGTGGGGAGCATCACGGGCTAATTGGAGAGAATCACTGCGCCCGAGCCCTGAATCTGGTAAACCGTAATCGGGCCTGGCACCGACGCGGGGTCAAACGTCTTGCCCTTCTCTTCGGCCTCTTCCTTGGCGCGCGCGATGGCCTGCTCTTTGGTCAGTTCGCTCTTGGTGAACTTGCCTTCGGCCACGGCCATCTTGCCGGCGCCGTCTTTGGGAAAGTCAATCTCCCCGTCGTTGACCTGGATGCGTAGTTTCTGGCCGGCGTCGTTGGTGAGATCCATCCAGCAACCCATCATCTGGCAGACCTCGACGATCTTGCCCTTCACCTGAACGGTCTTGCCGACATAGTCGTCCGGATGGGCGAGCAGGGTGGCAAGCGGCATGGGTTCCTTCACCGTGAGCGGTTTGCCCAGCTTGATCTCAGCGGCGGAGAGCAGGCCAAGGGCCAGAATAGAAGCAAGAACGATTCGCATTCTTTCCATTCTACTGCTTCCGCGGCGCCAGGGAATTTAGCCCCCGGCGCGAGGGCGCTTAACCGGATTGGGGAACGCAGCGTGAACTGGGTTCGTGGGGCAGGTTGGAAGGGGTACCCTCTGGGTCCGGCGGGTTGGCAACCCGCTAGTTGCGCCGGTAAACGCGCGTACCCTCTGGGTCGCGCGCAGCTTACCAAGCTGCCCCACAAGGGAGTCCCGCCTCCGATTCCCCCAAAACGGTTAAGCACCTCCGGCGGAAATATCCGCATTTCGGGAACTTTTCGCCGCTTTCGCGCAAGGCTTCTATAGCGGGGCACAAAAGATGCGTCCCCGCGAGAACGCCAGGAGGCATTAATGAACGCGAAAGTACTCATAGCCGGATTGGTTGCAGCAGGCAGTCTGTTGGCGCAGCCGCCCGGCGGACCGCGAGGCCGCGGGCCCATGGGATTCGGCGGGCCAGGCGGCCCAGGTCGCGGCGGACCAGGCCGGGTTGAGACGGTAACTGGCGCGCCCTACTCGGGAGTCGAAGTCAGGACGTCGCAACAGGTACTGGCCGCCGGCAATGTGATCCAGCGCCAGGAGCAAAGCAACGTCTACCGCGACAGCCAGGGCCGCGTCCGAAGAGAAACCACCCGAACAGGGCCCGACGGTCAAACCGCGACACGCGTTACCATCGCCGATCCGGTGGCAGGCGTAGTCCACGAATTGGACGCGAAGAACAAGACGGCCTTCAGCCGGCCAGCCAGATTCCCCAGCCAGGCGTCAACGGCCAGCGCAAGCCGGACGCAGACGATGGGTGCCGGCAGACGAGGCGGGCAGACTGAGGCAAATGTGAAGCGGGAAACGTTGGCGGCACAATCGATGCATGGCATGATGGCCAGCGGATCGCGCGTGACCCACACGATTCCGGCGGGAACGATCGGCAACTCGCAGGCCATTGAAACCGTGCGTGAGACCTGGATGGCGGACGATTTGAAGGTGCCGCTGATGACCAAGGTGGCCGACCCGCGCAGGGGGACGACGGTTACGGAGTTGACCAATATCAACCGCAGCCAACCGGATCCATCGCTCTTCCAGATTCCCTCCGACTACACGGTGAAGAAAGGACCGGGCGGACCCGGGGGAGGGCGCGGACCGGGAGGCCGAGGCCCAGCCCGACAGCAATAAACCCCATATTTCCATTTTGAGATCCACTAACGAATCTTCGGATGTTCGCCGGCATCGACACTTCAGCTTTCCTCCCAACCTTCGTTGAAAATCGAATTCCAGGGATCGCGGGCCACCTCCGATGGTGGCCTGATTCTGGTTCTGACCCAAGAAGAGAATCTCGCCGGGCTGGCCGCGATCCATCGCGAGTTGAGGGCCAAATCGGAAGCTATCGCATCTCCACAGCGCGTAGTGCTGGACATGGGGCAGCACCGATTCCGGCGTCATGGTGCGGCGGATTGCGGCGCTGCCTCTGCCGACCGGATTGGGCGGGCGGCTGGATCCCTGATTCTCCCGGTACTGGAAGATACAGGACTGGCCCGTTCGCGGGTCGCCTAAGTCGCACGGAGCATGATAGGCCTTATACTGTTGGGTGGCCAGGATGCCGAAACGGCATTCTGCTCAAGAAATAGTATTGAAACATACATTAGTATAGCTACTCAAAGGAAAGGACTCCATCATGTCGCACAAGTGTGGTTCCGTAGCGGTTCTTCTTGGGCTCATGGTCACCGCTGCGCTCTACGGCCAGAAGAAGGCTCATTTTTCCAGGTTTGTGGTCGCCGGGGATTCATTGAGCGCCGGCTATCAGAATTCGCAGCTTATCGAATCCGGTCAGGTGCACGGTTACGCCAATGTCATCGCGACCCAGGCGGGTGTCTCGCTGAAGCTGCCTCTCTTGCCGCCTCCGGGATATCCCCAGATCGCGCCGATTGTGCCGCCCTCATATGCCGTCGTGATAGGCCTGGACCAGACGCCCTTCGACGCACTGCTGAACAAGCCGCAAACTCTGGACTTCGCCGTGCCTGGGTTCACGGTCGCTGCGCTGGTTGGGCTGGCGCCGTTCTGCAATCCGGACCCGTTAAATGCGATTGAAGTGATGGCGGCGAAAATTCTAAACCCGACCTGTTCCACAAGTCCCCAGACCGAACTGGCAGAGGCAGCGGCGAAGAAGCCGACGACCGCTATCCTCTGGATCGGAAGCAATGACGCGCTCTTCTCCCTTTTGTTCAACAACACGCCTCCCACGGATATTGTCACTTTCATTCGAGAATATCATCTCGCCGCCACAACCA
>JADGNT010000620.1 GCA_017883345.1 Candidatus Solibacter sp.
GGCGATATAGGAACGAACGCTCAGGCCGACAAGCCGAAGTCCACGGCCAACCAGCGAACGGTTGCTTGGCCTCAAATAGCTGCCTTTCTTGACGCCGAAGGCCGGGCTTCTCTTCAGGGTCGAAACCGACCAATTGTAAACGCCGGCTCCGGGTTGGAAGAGGTCAACTGCGAAGATCCGAACGCCGAGGCCCTCGCCGACCCACTGGGCTCTCAGCCTGGCGCGGAATAGATCTCCGGGTTCCAGCAATTGGGCGGCTGCTTGCCGTCAATTACGGCGAGGATGTTGTCCACCACGATGTGGGCCATCTGCTCCCGCAGTTCCCTGACCGCGCTGCCCAGATGCGGCGTGAGGACGACGTTGCTCATGGCCAGCAATTCCGGCGCGACCCGCGGCTCGTCCTCGAATACGTCCAGGCCCGCGCCTGCGATGCGCCGCTCGGCGAGCGCCTGCACCAGCGCTATTTCGTCGATGATGGCCCCGCGCGCCGTGTTGACGATGAATGCGCTCGGCTTCATCAGGCGCAACTCGCGCGCGCCGATCAGGTGGCGGGTCTCGGGAGTGAGCGGCGCATGCACCGAGACGAAATCGGATTCGGCGAGCAACTGCTCGAAGGGCACGTAAGTCAGGCCGGCCTCGCGCTCCTCGGCCTCCGGCTTGCGCCTCGGGGTCCAGTAAATCGTTTTCATCGAAAAACCCTGCGCGCGCCGGGCAACCGCGCGTCCGATCCGTCCGCCGCCGCCGACCAGCCCGATGACCTTGCCCGACACGCCCGCTCCTTCGAGGTGGGACGACTGCGAACCCGGAAAGATGCCGGCGCGCGCCAGTCGATCGCCTTCCACCATGCGCCGCGCGACGGCGATGAGCAGCCCCATGTGGATGTCGGCCGTCGCCTCGCCCACTATCGGCGGAATCACCGTCACCGGGATGCGCCTTGCCGTGGCCTCGGCCACGTCCACGTCGGATGGTGTGATTTTCATCGACGCGATGGCGCGCAGGCCGGGATTGGCGGCAATCACTTCGCCGTCCACCTTGTCATGCAGCAGGCAGAACAGGATGTCGTGCCCGCGCACCGCGGACAGAAGCTCGTCCTTGGTCACGATATGCACCGGGTCCGGGTTCCACTCCACCTCGGCGACGCCCTGCAGCCGCTCGATGGCGCTCGGTGCCACGGGCTGGGTGATGAATATGCGCGGACGGCCCATATCGACACGGCCTGCTAACGCATCCAGCGCACGACCCCGGCGACGCCATCCACGGCGACCTGAACGCCGTCAGGGATGCGCAGCGTGGCGTCGAGCACGCCCAGGACCATCGGAATGCCCCGCTCGCGGGCGAGCGAGGCCAGGTGGGAGGTGCTGCCGCCGAGTTCGGCCACCACACCGGCCACGCGCGGCAGAATTTGGCTCAGCGCCGGACCGGCGACCTTCGTCACCAGGATGTCACCGGGACCGACGCGGGAGAGTTCGCATTCGCAGTTCACCACGCAGGCACGTCCCGAACTCCAGCCAACGCCGGACGGCTGGCCGTTCAGCCGCGGATGGTGCAGCCAGACCTGGTCCGGAACCGGGGCTTCCGCCACGTGCAGCGGGCGTGCCTGGAGCAACTTGAACCCGAGATCGTCGAGCGCCCATTCGATTTCCACGGGCATGCCCATGACGTCTTCCGTCTTGCGCAGCAGTCGTCCGAGTTCGATCGCCTGCGCGGTATCGAGGCATTGCTTGGAAAACAAGGGGCGCGGCACAGACCGGTTGCCGTGGGCGCAGCCGACGCTGTGGTATTTCCGGCCCAGCGCGGTTTCGCGCAGTGTCCCATCGCTGCCGAGCACGATGCGATCGGGCACCACCTCCCCCTGCGCGATGGCCGAGCCCAGTCCCCAGGTTGCGTTCAGCACCATGTCGCCCTCAGCCGTGCGGCTCAGGCCGCCACCGGACACAGTTGCGGACACCAGCGGCTGGACCAGGACGGCCATGGCCGTGTCTGCCGGACTTGCATCATGGTTTGCCATGTAGCGCAGCACGCGCGTCGCCCACAGCGCCGCCCAGCAGGAGCGCACGGCGGTGAGAAATTCGGTCTCGTCCTCGAGACCGAGGTAGCTCTCGAACTGGCCGGCGAAGCTGGATCCGAAACGGTCCTCGACCAGAGCCGAGGAGCGCACGACGGTGAGGGCGCCTGTTCGCGCTGCGAGCGAGCGCCGGTTTGCGAGCAGCGGCTCCTGCAGCTCCGCGGTGACGGGCCGATCGAGCAGGCCCAGCTTCATGCCCAAGGCGGCGCGCCGCGCCGTTAGCGAGTCCGGGGAAGTCACGCCACGTGCGCACTCATCCAGGCCCAGTGCCGTTACCTGGACACGGTAGGCCTCGGCATCCAGGCAGAACCCGTCCGGGATAGGCAAGCCGGCGCGGCCCAAGGTGGCGAGATTCGCGGCCTTGGGGCCGAAGCGGTTGGCATCGGTCGCCTCGGTGGAGTTGAGCGGGACGATTAGCGGATCCATGGGCATCTTCTAACTCATCGCCCCGCGAGCGTCGAATAGCCCGGCATCGGATCGACGACGGTGATCTGCTCGACCGGGAAGTTGGAAATGATTTCGACCTTGTCCTCGTGCACGATCAGCATCTCCTCGATGCGCACGCCCCACTGATGCATCTTGCCGTGCTGGGTTTCCAGCGCGAACACCATGCCTGCCTTGATTTCGACGGGGAAGTCGAGCGACCAGATGCGCGAAATCACCGGCATGTCGTATTGCGCCAGCCCCAGGCCGTGGCCCCACAGGTTGGCAGCGGCCTGGTCCTCGTCCTCGTAGCCCCAGGCTTCCTTGGCCGATGGCCACTGGGATGCGATCTCGCGCGTGGTGGTGCCGACCTTCACCGCCTTGATCGAGTCGTAGAGCCACTTGAGTGCCAGCGCGTAGACATCCTTTTGTTCCTGCGTCGGCTCCTTGCCCACGCAGTAGGTGCGGTAATAGCAGGACTTGTAGCCGTTCCAGGTGAGCGCAGCCAGGTCCATGAACACGATGTCGCCCGGCTTGATGATGCGGTCGGAGAAGTTGCGCCAGTTGGGCCAGGTGTTGGGACCCGAGGACACGATGACGTCCTCGACGTCTTCGATGCCCGGGAAGTTGTAGAGGTACTCCATGATGTGCGCGGTCACTGCGTTCTCGGTGATGCCGGGCCGCAGGAACTTCATGCACTCCCAGTGCGCGGCGTCGCCGATGGCGCCGACCATGCGCAGGCACTCCTGCTCGTCGACGTTCTTGATGGCGCGCGCTTCCATCATGGGCGTCATGCCGTCGGTCCAGTCGATCTTCGCGTCCTTGAACACCTGGATCATGTTGATGTCGACGAAATCCACGCCGAGCTTCATCCCGGAAACGTTGCTTTTCTTCATTTCCTGCAGAATGCCGTTGGTGAACTTGGTCACCTGCTGGATCGAGGCGGGCCCCGCCGCGCCCTTGATCCAGGCGAAGGAGTGCTTGATATTTTCTTTCGGGATCCACGGACTGTGCCGCTCGAGTTGAAAGCCGATGTCGCCCTGCTCGAATATCACCGGCGCGTCGTCGCCGCACAGCAGCGCGTAGCGCAGGCCGGGCTTCAGCTTGCACCAGCCCGGGGTGAGCGTGGCCGTCACGTAGCGCACGTTCTCGTCGTACATGAGCAGCATCGCGCCCAGTCCGTGGGCCTTCATGCGCTCGCGTGCCCGCTCCAGGCGATATGTGCGCAGCCGGTCCCAGTTGATGCGCTGCTGCCAATCCATTCCCACCATGCCGAAATTCGCCATCTCTGTCTCCAGTTTAGAGGTCTTTATTTATTACACGTTATCATAACTTGTTAATCTATTGTGGCCCCGGACTCCCTGGCCACCTTGCCTCAGCACTCGGACTCAGCCGCGACATACGCCGCGAAAT
>JADGNT010000621.1 GCA_017883345.1 Candidatus Solibacter sp.
CCGGGACTGACAAGACTGGCATGGATTTCCGGCGCATTTTGCCGGAAATTCGCTGCCAGTCCTGTCTGTCCCCGGGTTCGGAGCCCACTCCCCGCAGTGGTTTTTCGCCGCTGTCCCCGGGTTTACCCCGGAACCATTTTGCGGATGCTACTATGATGTACGCATGAGCGCCCTGAGCCGGATTGGCGTCGCCATCGATAGCGCCCTCCTGAAGAAGTTCGATAAGCTGATCGGCCAGCGTGGCTACACCAGTCGCTCCGAAGCTTTTCGCGACCTGATCCGCCAGGAACTGGTCGAAGAGTCCTGGGAATCGCCGGACGCCAAGGTGGTGGGCACCGTCACCCTGGTCTACGATCACCACGTCCGCCTACTGAGCGAGAAGCTCACCGGCATCCAGCACGATTTCCATCACTCCATCCTCTCCACGCTCCACGTCCACCTGGATCACGATCACTGCCTGGAAGTGTTGGTGGTGCGCGGCAAGTCCACCGTGGTGCGGAAGGTGGCCGATACACTGATTAGCACCAAAGGCGTCAAGCACGGACGCCTGACCATCACCACCACCGGCCAGGAGTTGAAGTGATCCTCGGCACCGGCGTCGATCTGGCGGAAGTCCCGCGCATCCGGGCATCCATCGAGCGCTACGGCGAGAAATTTATTCGCCGCATCTACACACCCGCGGAGATCGCGTATGTGGAGCGCAAGGCCAACAAGTACCAACGTTACGCAGCGCGCTTCGCCGCCAAGGAAGCCGGCATGAAAGCCATCGGCACCGGTTGGCGACGCGGCGTCACCTGGCAGGATTTCGAAGTGGCCAACCTGCCCAGCGGAAAACCTACCCTGCTGCTCCACGGCGTGGCCGCGGACTTCGCCGGGAAGTTAGGCGTGAAGAATATTTCGCTCTCGATTACGCACACTGCCGAGCTAGGCATGGCGCACGTCATTCTGGAAGACTGAGAGTCGGTGGAAGAATGCCCCCATGAATGGGGGCATGGCAGCCTGAAAGGCTACGCTACTCCTGGCGGGTGGGCAGGCGCAATTGCGCGTCCTCCAGCAGTTTGGCCTGCTGGAAGGTGTAGATCATGCGATGAACCACGGTCACATTGGAGAGCACCGCGATCACCCACAACACCGCCGCCATGCGATCGAAAAGCGCGCCGATGATGATCAGCACCACCCGCTCCGGACGCTCCAGGAACCCCACTTTGCACTTGGGAATGGCGTTTTCGGCGCGCGACCTCGTATAGCTGATCATCACCGACCCCATCATGACGATGGCGGTCAGCACGATGTAGAAGAAGCGATTGATGCTGGCGTAGTAAACCAGCAGACCGATTAACAGCGCCAGGTCCGAGTACCGGTCCAGCACGGAATCGAAGAAGCCGCCGAAACGCGTCACCTGGCTGGTGGCGCGCGCCACGCGCCCGTCCACCATATCGAAGATGGACGCTCCGGTCACCACCACGCCCGCCCAGAAGAAAACGCCCGCGGCGAAGAGCCACGCCGCCCAGATATTGATCACCAGGCCCAGAAAGGTGAGCACGTTGGGGTGAATCTTCGACAGCGCGAGCCAGCGAACGATGCGGTTGATGATCGCACCAAAGAACAAGCCGATCGCGCGCGTACCCGTCATATCACTTCACTTCGTCGTGAATGGTGGTGAGCTTGCGGATCTCCAGTTCCTTGGTCCCGCCCGGGCTCACGACCTTGACCTCGTCGCCCACTTCCTTGTTGAGCAGGGCGCGGCCGATGGGCGACGTGGTGGAGACCCTGCCATTGGCGGCATCGGCCTCCTCGCTGGTCACGATATAGTAAGTGACCTCTTCGTCGCGCTTGACGTCGAGCACAACCACGGTGGAACCCAACCCCACCTTGTTATGCGGAATCTTGGAGAAATCGACCATCGACATGTCGGCCAGGCGCTTCTTCAAGTGGCCGATGCGGGCATTGAGGAAGCCCTGCCGGTCTTTGGCCGCGTGATATTCCGCGTTCTCGCTCAGGTCCCCATGGGCTCGCGCCTTCAGGATTTCCTTTGGCAACTCGACCAGGTATTCGTACTCGAGCACACTGATCTCATCCTGGAGTTTTTTCTTAATGTCGGTCATCGAAGGGGAACGGCTCCCAAGGTCACATTATAGCGAAGTGGGGAAACCTGGGACTGACATGAATTTCCGGCGCAGTTTGCCGGAAATTCGCTGTCTGTCCCTGGGTTTCCCTCACTGCACTACCAGGTTTACGGTAGCGTCCTGGCCGCCGATGGAGAGCTTCAGGGGCTGCGTCCCCGTGGGTGCGTCGGAGGGTACCGCCACGTTCACCTGGTACAACCCCACGCTGCCCGGGGTCAAGCCGCTGAACAGCACGGGCGCCGTGCTGCCCCCAAGGGTCGCCGTGGGCGACCCCTGGGTACGTGTCAGCACCGTCGCCGACGCGGGATCGCCGGACGATTGAGCCGTGTCCACCGGCCCCAACCCGTTGGCATAGATCACGATGCTTCCGCCCCGTTTGGCGGGATTCCCCGCCGAAATCACCGCATTATTGACGCCGTCGGTGACGGCGAAGATCCCCGGCGAATAGGTGGCCAGCGGCACCGTGTACAGAGCGCCCCAGAGGTAGCCGTAAAGCGTCACCTTCATCTGGACCGACGATTGACCCTGGAACTCCCACGGAACTTGTACGTTGATCTGTCCCGGACTAATGAAGTGGAGGTGACCCGGCAGACTCTTCCCGCCGCCGTCGAAGCTCACCGAGACCTGTCCCAGCGACACCGGCAAAGACTGGGTGCTCTCCACCAGGAATGGGGTGTCGGAAAGATCGCTGCCGAAGATCGAGATGTACGATCCCGGCTGTAATCCCTGTCCCACTTGATAGGGGGGCGCGGCGTTCACCACGCCGCCGCTGTTGATGGTGGGCAGGCGCCGCGCATACCCCTCGAACCTCTGGGTCAGCCCGCCCGCGGTCACGGTGCCACTGAAAATCTGGTCTCCCTGCTGCGGTCCCAGGTCCACCCACACGCCCGCGTCGCCTTTCGCATCCGTCGTTTTGTCGCCGCCAGCCGCGTCGAACTTGCCGCCGCCTGCCAGAATCTGGAACGACACGGGGGTATTGGCCACCGGTACGCCATATTGATCCGTGACGCGGAAAATGAGCAGATATCCAAAATCGTTGGGGATGCCGGTGAACGAGCCGTTCTGGAGCGCGAAAATGTCGTACGGAACGCCGTTGCCGACTACGTAGAAATAGGGGAGGTGCAGGTCGGGACCCGCGCCCTTGACGTCCAGGAAGCCTTCATACGAGCCCGCCGCCGGACGGCTCCCGGTGAGCGAAACGGTGAGCGTTTGGAACTGCCCCGCGGGCACATTGACACTGCTCTGGCTCACCGTCACCCGCGCGTTGGAATCGTTGGTGAGTTGGCGCACGGTAATGGAAAAGGTGGCGGCGGCGCTGCTCACGTTGGTCAGGGTCAAAGTGCGGTTGACGGGCAACACCGTGGGGACGGGCCCGAAGGAGATCGCCGCCGGTTCCAGGGTGGCGGCCACGTTCACCGCATCGGCGGCATTGAGTTTGCCGGCGCCCGCATCGGTCACGTGGATGCCGCCCAGCAGGTCCGTCGTGCTCGCCGTATTCACCACCGCGGATTTCAACCGGCCGGGCGTATTCAAGCTGGAGTTCCTGGCTTTCGCCATGGCCGCGACGCCAGCCACGAACGGCACGGCATAGCTGGTGCCGTTCACCGTGGTATATCCGGTGGCGTTGTAAGTATCCGAATTGGGGTCGAACTTCTGGGTCGCAGTGTAGATGTTGGTGCCCGGCGCCACCAGTTCGGGCTTGAGCGCGAAATCGCGGACCGCCGCGAAGTTGCCCACGCTCGGCCCGCGCGAGGAGTACGCCGCCACCGTGTT
>JADGNT010000622.1 GCA_017883345.1 Candidatus Solibacter sp.
GCGATGGGTCTCAAAGGCAAAATCACTACCTACGCCGCCGAACCCGACAAAAAGTACTCCGAAGTGCTCCTCGACGGTGTGGGCAAAATACAAGAGGGAGTCAATGGCGGGGTCGCCTGGAGTATGTCCGCCATGCAAGGCCCTCGCGTCAAGGAAGGCGATGAGAAGGCCGAGACCCTTCTGCAGGCTAAATTCAATGCCGACCTGAACTGGCGCGACCTGTTCAAGACCGTGGAGACCGTGGGGGCGGAGACGGTGGAGGGCAAGGAGTGTTACAAGGTGGTGCTCACGCCGAAAACCGGCAGCCCGAGCACGCGGTGGTTCGACAAAGATTCGAACCTGCTGGTCAAGATGTCGATGATTAACAAGAGCCCCGCGGGCGAGATCCAGGCTGATTCGCTGCTCAGCGATTATCGCAAAGAAGGCGGCATCCTGTTCCCGCATAAGATGATTGTGAGGGCCGGCCCCATGGAATTCGTCGCGACGGTGGATTCGGTGCAGCACAATCCCGAGATCCCCAAGGACAGGTTCGAGATTCCCGACGAGGTCAAGGCGCTGATCAAGAAGGCGCAGTAGGCCGGCCTAACTCACTGCCTTCTGGTGAAACTTCTTGAGCCCCAGATACAACAGCCCGAGATCGATCGCCGCCAGCGCGCCGATCACCACCAGCGTATTCATATGCGGTACCTGCGGGACCAGCGCCCCGCGCAGTCCCTCGCTGGCATACACCAGCGGGTTCACCAGTACTGCCATGTGCAAAATAGGGAACGACTCGAGCGCGCTCCACGGATAGTACGCGCAGCCGAACATCATCATGGGCGCCACCACCAGGCTGAACATCAGGCCGATCTGCGTTTGCCCCACGCTGCAACCCAGCGCCAGCCCTCCCGCCGATGAAAATAGCGCCACCAGCAGCGCCACCAACAGGAACTCGAATGGCTTGCCGAAATCTAGCCGAACCCCCGACCCCATGATCAGCCACGCGGCCGGAATCACCACCAGTCCCGCCACCATCGCCTGAATCATCCCGGCCACGATCTTCTCCACCGCCAGCCAGCCAATTTCGATCGGCGCCAGCAGGCGGTCCTCAATCTCGCGGGTGAATTGAAACTCCGTAATCAGCGGCATGGCCACGGCCTGCACGCCGGCCAGCACCATGCTGATCGCCATCACGCCCGGCAGCAGCATGCTCTTATAGGCGGCGGGCATCATCCCGCTGGTGGTCATCACCTTGCCGAACACGAACGTGAACAATAGCGGTTGCAGCAAATTCTGCAACAGCGTGGGTAGCAGATTGCGGCGCGCCACGTGCCCGTCGCGCGCCAGCAGGGCGTAGAACGTTTTCCAGTTCAATCTCGCAAGCTCCTTCCGGTGTGATGCAGGAACAGCGTCTCCAGGCTGGGCTCGGCAATGTGCACGTCGCGCAGTTCGAAGCCCGCCGCCTGCGCGGTGTTGACGATCGGGCCGATCAACGGGCCGCCCCGGTCGGCGTACACGTCCACAAAAGCCTGGTCCGCCGAGCGCACCTCCGTTACGCCGGGTAACTTCTTCAAATCCACCAGCAGTTCTTCGGTGACGCGGTCGAAGCGCAGGCGCAGCAGGTAGCCGCCGGGGATTGTGGCCTTGAGTTCCGCGGGCGTGCCCTGGGAAATGATGCGGCCGTGATCGATGATCGCCAGGCGGTCGCACAGCGTGTCGGCCTCGTCCATATAATGCGTGGTCAGCACGATCGTTTTGCCGAGGCGGTTATAGTCGCGGACGATCTCCCACAACAGCAGGCGCGTCTGCGGATCGAGGCCGGCGCTGGGCTCATCCAGGAACAGCACTTCGGGATCGTGCATCATGGCGCGCGCGATCGAAAGGCGCTGCATCATGCCGCCGGAAAAGGTGCGCACCATGTGGGTGGCGCGATCCGTCAGCTTGAACTTCTCCAGCAGTTCATCGGCGCGCCGCGCCCGAACGCGCGCGCCCTGGCCGAAGTAGGCCCCGTGAAAGGTCAGGATTTCGCGCGCCGTGAGCGCAAAATCCAGATTGGGACGCTGCGGCACCACCCCGATCAGCCGCTTAGCCTGCACCTGCTGCCGCCACACATCGTATTCGCCGATAAACGCGCGCCCGCTGGTGGGTTGCGTGCGCGTGGTCAGAACTCCGATGGTGGTCGATTTCCCCGCGCCGTTGGGGCCGAGCAGACCGAAAACTTCGCCCGCGCGGATTTCGAAGGAGACCCCGTCGAGCGCCACCAGTTCGAATTTTCTCGGCGACTTCTCCTTGCTGGCGGGGCGCACCGCCGCGAAGGAAAAGCCCGCCCCGCCCCCCGCCATCGGCGGCGGAGCGTCGTAGACCTTACGCAGATTCTCGATGCGTATTCCGATTCCCATGGCGGTCCGGCTACTTGGCGCGCCTGGCCACGAAGTCTTCGCTCGCCACTTCGCCCACCTTGCGATTGAACTTGATTTCGTCGCCGGAGATCTTGCCCTTATATACGATGCGCAGCATCTGGTCCTGGAAGTTTAGATTTTCCACGAAAGAGATCTCGTCTCCTTTCACGGAACCTTCGGCGATCGGCGTCTCGCCGAATTGCGACTTCGCAGTCCCGGTCAACTTCTCGCCGTCCACTTTGAAATCGTAGGTATAGTTCTGCTCGCCGATCTGGGTGTCGATGGCGGCGGTCCACTTGCCGGCCACGCCGGCGGCGAAAGCGGCCGCGCACACGGCCGCCAGAACGAATAGCGCACTCACTGCGAATCCGCGGATAGTCATGGCAAACTCCTGTCCCCGTATTATACCGGCGGTGCTAGCCGTAGCGTGGCCAGACCCAGAGGGTACCCCGGCTGCCACGCCGGCGTCCTTGCCGGCGTTCTTCAAAGAATGCCGGTACGAATACCGGCATGGCAGGCGGGACGCCTACGCTACTGAATCAGCTTGTGGTGCAATTCGGCCAGCTTCGCGGCATCGAACTTCACCACCTTCCGGTCGTAGGTCATCAGGCCGTTGATTTCGCCCTCGACATCGCTGGTCTGGGTGTAGATGGCCGCGCCCAGTCCCTGTTTTACCAGGGGCTCGAGCTTTTCGATCAGGCCTTCATAGGCGGCCTGCAGTGCGGCGCGATCCTCAAAGGTCCTGTAGCCCCAGTTGCGTTTGTCCCACCACAAGTGGCCGGCCAGCGGAAGTCCCAGCCCGCCGAACTCGCCCAGCACGCTTACGCGGCCTTTCGTGACGGGGAACATGTCCGGGCCGGGATAGGAGTGCATATCCTTTAGATCGCCCCAGCCGCGATCTTCCCATCCGCTCGGACCATCCACCAGGCGCGTGGGGTCGAGCGCCTTCACCATCTTCAGGACATCGTTGGTCGAGTGCTGGCCCCATCCTTCGTTGAACGGCACCCACACGATCACAGAGGGCGCATTGACCAGGCTGTGGATCACGGACTTCAGTTCGCGCTCCCAGCTTGCGGCGATTTCGGGTGGGAAACGTGCGTCCTCCGCGGCCCCCTTGCGGACACCGCTCGGCGGCGTGCGCGTCATCGCGCTGGGCATGTCCTGCCAGACCAGAAAGCCCAGCTTGTCGCACCAGTAATACCAGCGCGCGGGTTCTACTTTGACGTGTTTGCGCGCCATGTTGAAACCGAGTGTTTTGAGTGTGTCGATATCGGAGCGCAGGGCTTCGTCGGTGGGCGCGGTGTAGAGTCCGTCGGGCCACCATCCCTGATCCAGCGGGCCGATTTGAAACAGCGGTTGGTGGTTGAGGAAGATGCGGTTGGTCCCAGCGGCATCGGCGCGCGCTTCCACGCTGCGCATGCCGAAATAGCTCTTCACCGAGTCGCCGGATTTCAGCGCGACATCCAGATCGTAGAGCGTGGGCGAATCGGGCGACCAGAGTTCGGTCTGGCTGAGCGC
>JADGNT010000052.1 GCA_017883345.1 Candidatus Solibacter sp.
ATATGTTTCTCTGGACCAGATGTTCTCCAAGGTCGTATCCACCCGGAAGCCCTACCAATACGTTTCGCCGGATCGCACGATGTTCATCCCGGGCGAAGATGCCTTTGTTCAGGGGCCGCCATACTTCGGATATAAGTTCGCCTATATTCTGCAGGCGTTCGGCCTGGTGAAAGCCGTTCCCGGAAAGCCATTTTACGTCACCAACGAATCGGAACAGAGGACTTACAGCGGCAGCGTGAATGCGGATGGGACTCTTTCCGGCCTGCGGCTATTCGCGGAGCAAGGTGGCGAGAGCCTAACCCAGGATAGCGAAGGGAGTGTCTATCTCGCCGCCGGGCAGGTGTTCGTGTACAACTCTTCGGGAAGACCGATCGATACCATCGCGGTACCCGAGCGTCCGCTCGACCTGGTCTTCGGCGGGAAGGATCGCCGCACCCTCTTCATTCTCACGCACTCCTCTTTGTACGCAGTGCGCACGCGGTTCGGCGGACTATAACCCGAAAGCGGACCTTGCCGCGCTCCGGCCACCGGGCGCTGGAGCGCCGGCCGGCGCGAGCCAGTTCCCGGTGTAGCCAGTTATGGCACTCGGAGATCGCCGTACTGCCTGGCCGGCGACGCCATCGCCTGCGTGATCGCGGTTGTGCCGATCGCGTTGTTTTTCAGGAATTCGTCAATATGCTGTTCCATTTCAGCGGGAAACCGGGGCACAGGCCCCACCAGCTTCTCGCCGTATGCCTTGAGCACGACTTCTTTGAACACCGGAAGCGCAACCGTGCCGCCGGTTTCTCCCGGCCCGAGCGAACGGTTGTCGTCAAAGCCTATACGGACCGCCACGGTGATTCCTTCAGGGCCATAAGTGGACCCCACGAAGAGGGCGTCCCTGAACTCGTTTGTGGTCCCCGTTTTTCCCATGACAGCGATCGGGAACCCGCGGGAATCGAGTGCATGAGCCGTGCCCGTGGGCATGCGCACCACACTCCGCAGACCCTCCTGAATGAGCGACAGCGCGTCGCCCTCCACATGGACCGGAGACGACTGGTGTCCGCCATCGGCAATTGCCTCGCCCGAATCGCGGACGATCTTACGGATTACATACGGCTGGGTAAGAATGCCCGATGCGATGGTGCGGTACGCATTGGCCAGCTCCAGCAGGTTCACTTCGGAGGCGCCCAATGCCGTCGTGGCGTATGGGCGCAATGGCGTCCGGATCCCAAGAGTGCGCGCCGTCTCGAGGACGCTGGCAACTCCGATCTGCTCTGTAATCCAAATGGCGACGGCGTTTCGGGATTCCGCCAGCGCCATGCGGAGGGGGATCATGCCCTTGAATTGACCATCGTAGTTGGAGATCCATTTCACATCCTGGTCGTTGCCATTGGCGACGCTGATGGGTTCGTCGGGCACCACCGTATCGAGATTGAATGTTGCTTGCTGAAAAGCGGCGAGGTAGACAATGGGTTTCATGGCGGACCCAGGTTGCCGCAGGGACTTCGTGACGCGGTTGAAGTCGGCATATGCGCTGGAGCGGTCTTTGTAGACCTGGCGGCCGCCAATCTCGGCGAGGATACTCGCATCGCGGTTCCTCAGTACGACCACCGAGCCTTGGACCAGGCCGCGGGCGCCAGAGTGCCGCTTCTCGTACACCAAAAGACCGCGCTCCAGTGCCTGGTTCGCAACTTGCTGCACCCCGGCGTCCACCGTCGAGTAGACCTGGATTCGCCCCTGCAGCAGGTCCTTTACGCTGAGGCCGGTTTGGCGGCTTGTGAGTTCGTCAAGGATATTGTCAACCACCGCGGATGTCTCGATCGTCTTGTCCTTGTGCTGCGCCACCACCTCAATCGGGCGCTGCCTGGCTCTCCGCTCCTGGCCGGGAGAAATAAAGCCGCGTGCGGCCATCAGCGCCAGGGTTTGGTCTCTGCGCTGCAAGACTCTGTTAGTTTCGCTCGCATTGGGCGCGTAGTAACGAGCCGACTTTGCGGTGCCTGCCAGCAGCGCGGCCTTGTCCGCATCCTCCACGGTGAACCTGCCGAGAGGCCGGCCAAAATAGTATTCAGCCCCCCTGGCAAACCCGTACTGTCCGTTTCCCATGTAAATCAAGCTGGCGTACCGGGCCAGAATTTCTTCCTTAGCCCGACGCTTGGAACCGAAGTGTATTTGCATCTGTTCTTCGACCCAGAACGAGAGGCGGATCTCCTCCACCTTGCGAACCAGCATGTTGACCGTTCGCGCGCCGATCACGCTCGACAACACGCGAGCCAGGCGGCCGCCGTGCCGGAGTTGGTCGCTGTTTTCTTGAGCCGTCACGGTCTTGAGAAAGTAACCGCGCACGAGCTGTTGGGTGATGGTCGATCCGCCCTGCGGGAAGATCGCGGAATTATTAGCCGCGTCTCGACTTCCCATCCTCGATAGCCGGCCGATTAGATTGCCGAACCTGATTTTGCACAGTACGCGAGCAAATCCGGTGTAGTCCACTCCGGAATGTGAGAAGAAGTTCTTGTCCTCCGCGGCGAGGATCGCTTCGCGAACAATGGGGGGGATTTCCTCATATCGGGTGAGCTGGCGGGATTCCGAGGCCATCTCCTTGAGCGGCTGGCCGTGGGCGTCGTAAATGTGTCCGATCGTAGAGAACTCAAATCGGGTGAATCCATCCAGATCGGGCAGACTGTTTCTATCAAAGTAGACGTGATAGAAGCCCGCACCAGCGGGAACGGCTGCAAAAGCCGTTGTGCAAAGGAAAAGGCGGACCAGGCCCTTCGTCCAGCCAAGCCTCCCCAGCCGGGTCCTGCGTATTCTCCGAGCCGCTGCCCGGACGCGCACCCGCATCGCCGAGCTCCATCCTCGAGGTGGTCGGGCTACGCTCATGGGGAGATTGCCTTGGCGAATTGGTTCAGCCCGGCACTGCGCGCGTCTCGGCCTTCCGCGGGGTAAATCGTCCGGGCATCGGCTGGAACGCTGCGATACCGGCTGTAGTGGACTGTCTGCTCGATGCGCAGGGCTTTTAGCAGTCCCAACCGGGCCGAGGCAGATACTTGCAGGCGATCGGGCAGCCAGACTCCATCGCCCACCTGCGTCAGCTCCAGGGTCCCAAGCGATCCCTTCGCGACGCGGACCAGGAATAACCCCACCGAAATGGTGTCGATGACTTCCGCTTCCACTTTCACGATCTGGTGGTCTTGTTGGTCCACCCAGAATCTGCCTCGGAGAGAGCGAAACAACTTGGCGGTGCGGGATCGGGCCTGGTATCCCTGGCGCGGCCTGGCCTCGATGATGAAGACGCTGTGGCCATCCAGTCTCCCTTCTCCGGCCAGCCGGAACTCGAAAGCATCCGGCAACTCGTGCCAGGCCTCACGCTGCCAATCCGGGCGCCTCTGGTATGCGGACAGGCGCTTGGCTCGCTCCGCCGCGGTCTCTTGCCGCCGTTCGGCGATACTTTTGGCGAGACTCACCTGCTCCCTCTTCTCTTCGGTGGCGGGCAACGGGCGGTCGTCCCGCTGGACCAGTTGCCGGTAGGGCGTGCCTTCCTGCAACGTGACGTCGTAGGTCTGCACCTCGGACAACTTCACCCTTCCCTGGGCGTCGAGACGCCGGAGTTCCACGCGTTGCAGGAACGTGTAGTTCCGGGCGATTTTCCAGTTGCGCTCGTCGGCGGCAACGGCGTGGCGGATGATCTCGCGCGCATCTACCTGGCCGAGAAGGGGAGTCGTAGAGGCCAGGCACAGCAGGAGCACGCGCGGATAGCCCGGGATTTTCATAACCAGTTTCGTATAGTTGCAAGTCAAACACCAAACCGAATCACGTGGGCGCCTCCCGTGTGTTTCCCGCGCCGATCGTTTCTATCGGCCACCCGGAAAGCAGTGGTACGGCAATTCTTACCTCATGGATTAGTTACCGCGGCATCGCGAGGGGCTGCCGTAAAATCGCCTGCGCCGGCAGCGGCAACTTATCGGCGTTTTTTAAGAGCATCGTCAGTTGCCATCGCGCGCTCTCCGGCATGGTATCGAAACGGGGCATGCCTGAAAGGCGGATGCCGTTGGAAATTTTCCAGAACGTGGCGCCGTCAAGGTCATCGGTCACCATCGACGGCCCCTCGAGAAGTTGCGGTGCGGGAGGGAACATGCCGGCTGCGAAAGGCGTCTTCGGCTGGCCGGGGAGGCCGTGGCACACGGCACAATAATCGCGGTACTCTTTAGCGCCCGCGAGCAGGTTTTCTTCCGTTGGGGCCAAGGGATTTTTGCGATCCGCGGCGCTGCCGATGCTCGCATGAAGCGCCGTTTTCGCCAGGAATTCTTCCAACGGCAGAGGGCGCGCCGTGGTTGCGAGCGACAGAAAGCCCAGTCTCACGTATAGATACACACTAAGTGGGAATAGCACCAACAGTCCGACCAAGACACCGAGAACAAGCACTTTCATCGCGATAATGTACCAGCACGTCAAGGTCCCGAATCGCGGGCTGGCTAATTCTGCCGTGCCTTTCCGCACGGAACGGGATGTTGACCGGTCAAGCAGCCCTAGGGTCGAAAAAGCACCTTCGTGGCGCACACACTCTTGCGTGCCGCGCCGAGTCTCACTCGACGCTCTGCGCCCTGGGCAGCGGGCGTCGGCAACAGTGCCGACGCGGCACGCAAGAGTGCGTGCGCCACGCTGCCGTTCAGGCGGTTGCGGCGGCCTCTCGGGGGACGTAACCTGAAACAGATGAGATATTTTTTCGGGTTCCTCATGTGTTTGTCGCTTTCTGCCCAGGCGCCTCCGGCGCGGCCGAAGGTCTTCGGCGTGGCCCACTACGCCATCTTCGTCAGCGACTTGGCGAAGGCGCGCGCATTTTATGAGGACTTTCTAGGCTACGAGGAGGCTTTCACGCTGCCCAAGGCCGATGGCACGGTGCAGGTGGCCTTTGTGAAAATCAACGACCGTCAGTACGTGGAGTTGTTTAACGAACCGAACAAGGGCGAAGGCCAGTTGAACCATTTGGGGCTCTACACCGATGACGTTGAGCGGATGCGGCAGTACCTGGCTTCGCGCGGGGTCAAAGTGCCGGACCAGGTGAGCCAGAACCGGATCGGGAATAAGAAGATCTCGGTGGTCGATCCGGACGGCCACACGGTGGAGATCGGGGAATACCTGCCCGATAGCTGGACCGGTAAAGACACCGGCAAGCACATGCCGGCGACGCGCATTGCAGACCGAATGATGCACGCGGGAATCCTGGTGGGCAATCTGGACGCGGCCGCCAGGTTCTACGGCGGGATCCTGGGGTGCCACGAGACGTGGCGTGGCAACGGCTTGAGCAGCACGACGTTGAACTGGGTCAATATGCGCGTGCCGGATGGTGACAACCACGTGGAGTTCATGCTCTATAAGGATCTTCCGCCGCCGGACCGGCGCGGCAGCCCGCACCACATCTGCCTGGTCGTGCCGGATATCAAGAAGGCTGTGGCGACGCTCGAAGCGCGGCCGGCGCGAAAGGGCTACGCGCGCGAGCTGAAAATCAACGTAGGCGTCGACAACAAGCGGCAAGTGGGGCTGTTCGACCCGGATGGGACGCGCGTTGAGATGATGGAGATCGACACCATCGACGGCAAGCCTGCGCCTTCTTCCACGCTTCCACCGCCGCGGTAGTGGAGGTGGCGCGATCGAGGTGTTGCCATTCGACGAGCTATGGGTGCTCCGCGCGCTTCTGCTGCCGGGCGAAGAAGTCGAGCATGGCGGCGAAGGCGGGGGCGGCCACCCCGACGTGGCTTCCGCCGGGCACTTCCACGTAGACGATGTCGGCGCCGGCTTTCTTACCGGCTTCGGCCATGTTGCGCGATTGGGTGACGGAGACGGTACGATGAAGCCGACGCGCTCGGCCTCGCGCTTGAGGAGGCCATTAGCGTATGAGTCGAACAGGGTGTCCGCGTAAGAAGTAGTATTAATTAATAGCCAGCCCAGTATGCAGCAGGCGGCGGCGAAGTCCCATTTTTCGCCGCCGGCGTGTCATCCGTGGAACAGGCCCGGCTGTCCGGATACCGGCAACCCACGGCAAAGCCTCGCCGCTGTTCTGGCATGACAAGTGCGAGTATGAACTGATGGCGAAACCCGTTCGCCCCGTCCGCCAGAGTCCGGAGCGGGCCAGGCACTGGAGGAACCGCCGTGAGAAAGTTCGAAATCTTGCTTGTTTCAGGGCTGGCTATCGCCGCGGCGGGCGCCACCCAGGATCCGGCACCGGAAGGCCTCTTGGGCACCCGGGTGGGACCGCCACAGCCGATTGGCAGGAACGTCAGGGCGCTGCCTGGCGACTACTTCCCGCTGGCAACCGGAAATCTTTGGATCTACAAGGGAAGCGGAGTCTACTCCGGCACATTCCTCACCCTGGAGATCACCAAGACCCAGCTATTCCAGGGGGTAGCCTACTTCCTGCTGAACGGGTTTCCGCAGCAGGACTACTGGTTGCGCGAGGACGCCAAAGGATCCGTACTCCAATACGACCCGAGCCAGGCCATGGAGAAACTCTGGTGGGCCTTCAATTCGCCGCCGGGACAGCAATATTCCACAGATCTCCCCGGTACCTGCTGCCGAGTCGCCATGGTCGCGTCCCGCAGCGCCGCGTACAAGGGTCCGCTCGGAACGTTTGCTTCCGCGCTCCAGATTTCCTACCCCGGTGTGTTTCAGGTCGGCATCATGCAGGAGACCTTCCTGCCGGGCATAGGACTGGCGCTTCGCACGCAGGCCACCGGAGGTCCATCCTATGGATCGTGGGAGCTGATCTACGCCCGCGTCGGGGGTGTAACGGTGGATTCCGCGCCCGAACTGAGCTTCGGCATCGCGCTGGACAACTCCATCTACACCGTGAACATGATGCCCCCAGTGAGCCTCGCGACGGCGGCGCCGCTGTTGACCGCGAGACTGCGCCTCCGCAACACCGCCCAGCCGATCACGCTCAATTTCCCCAGCGGCCAGAGTTTCGATTTCACGATTACGAACGATAAGGGTGCGATTGTGTACCGCTGGTCGGACGGGCAGGCTTTTACGATGATCTTCCGGACCGAGACCTTCGGCCCCGGAGAGAAGGACTTTGTCATTCAGCTCCGCCTGAACGGTTCTGACAAGGCTCCTCTACCGGCAGGCAAGTATGTCGCGGAAGGATGGCTTACGACCATGGGCGCGAAGGTCTTCGACGCTTCGGCGCCATTCCAGGTGGCGTGGGTCTATTGACTCTACACCAACGGAGTACACCGGGAACACGCGGCGATTTCAGCCTGCCGCGATGGCCGGCGCGGTCTCCGTGACAAACCAGTAGACACGGCGAGCCGCGCCGGGGGCGTGTGAATGCTACTTCAAGGCGGCAAGAGCGGACCTGGCGCCCAGCAAATCCGGGCTGGTCTCGACCGCCTGCGCCAGTTCCGCCTTGGCCTTGGCCGCGTCACCGAGACCCAGGTAGCCGAGGCCGATCAGGTAATGCGCGTTGGCCGACTGGAGGCGCGGTGACTGTCCTCTGCCACCTCTGCCGCCGCGTCCGCCGCGGCCGGCTTCGGTGGGCGCCGGCTGCTTGAGCGCAAGCTGGCCGGAGTCCACCAGGCTCTGGAAGATCGCCTTGGCCTTGTCGGCCTGGCCGAGCTTCTGAAGGCAAAGCGCCTGGTAGTAGGATCGATCTCCGCCTGCCGCGACAGGACCGCCGCCTGCCATTCCGCCACGCCGTCCCGGCCCGGATGGCGCCGGGCCTGCCGCCCGGTTCCAGGACTCGGTGGCCTTGGCACGGTCGCCCAACCCTTCGTAAGCGAGGCCAGTCAGGTAGGCAACCTCGGCGTTGCGCGCGCCGCCGCCTCCGCCAAACCCACCCCCACCCGAGGGAAGGTTGGCGGGCACCGTGACCGCCGTCTCGAAGTCGGCGAGCGCCTCCTGGTACCGCCTGGCGGCGATGTTCTGCCGGCCGCGAAGGAGGTGGGCGTTGGCCCACTGCTCGCTTAGGTTGAGGTTGGCGCCTTCGGCAACCGCGAACTTCCGGCCGGTCATCATCGTGATCGCGTCGTCGTACTTGCCCGCCGCCACGTTGAGCGCGACGGCGCGGTTCTGCGCGTCATCGCGTTGTGCCACGATGGAGCGATTCTTCTCGAACAGCGGAAGGCGCTTCTCAATGGGAGTGCCGGCCTGCTCGTAGAGCTCATCCAACTCGGCGAAATGCAGGGCGTATTTACGATCCAGCGAGACCGCCCTCTCCAGCTCCGCGATGGCGCGGTTGAGGTCGCCGGTGGGCTTCAGGTGTGCGTAGGCCGTTGCCAGGTTGCGATGGACGATGGCGAAGGAGGGGTCGATGGCGGCAGAGGCTTCCCAAAGCCTCGTGGCCTCCTCCGGCTGCCAGTCGTACAACAGATTGCCC
Source organism: Candidatus Solibacter sp. (assembly GCA_017883345.1). Lineage (GTDB taxonomy): Bacteria > Acidobacteriota > Terriglobia > Bryobacterales > Bryobacteraceae > Solibacter. The sequence continues at coordinate 8,351 of JADGNT010000052.1, forward strand.
ATGTAGTAGGGCGCGCGCGCATCGCGGGGGTTCGACTTCATGGCGGCCCGCAGCACGTCGATGACCTCGTTCTGGAAGGGGAAGACGTAGTCCGGGGACATGGTCATGGCCAGTTTGTAGTACTCGGACGCCTTCGGCGCCTGGCCCAACTTCTCCGCAAAGTAGCCCAGATAGTAGTAGGCCATTGGATGGACCTTGGACTTATCGGGGACCGCGGCGATCATCTGCAGGAGCACGTCCGTGCCGTCCTGCCACAAGCCGGCGTTGAGGTACTCGGCGGCTGTCTCCTGAGCGGTCTGCGGATGATCGATCATGGTGGAGGCGAGGGTCTTCGCCGCCACGGGGTCCTTCGAGGCCAGCCAGCGTTCCGCCATGCTCCGCACGTCGAGCGGGTCGATTTTGTGCGCGGCCGTGGCCAGCACCTGGAGAGCCTCCTTGGGACGCCCCGTGCGCCGCAAGACCGCGGCCTTCAGGTTCTGCGCCCGGATGTTCAGGGCGTTGGAATCGATCGAGCGGTCGACAAAATCGAGGGCTGCGGCGATATCGCCGCGCGCGGAGGCGATCTCGGCCAGCGAATAGTAGCCGGCAGCCTTCCAGGCCTGGCTCCACGTCGCCTGATAGAAGTTCGTGTAGGCCTCGCCGGTCTTGCCCTGTGCCTTCAGCGTGGCCCCCAGGTAGTAGATGGCCTCGGCGTCCTTCGGAGCGGTGAACCGGTCCGTGACCCGGGCGATGGCGGTGCGCAGATACTTCTCGGCCTCCGCGTACTTCGCCTTCGTGTAGGCGGTAATGCCCAGGGCGGTGTTCACGCGGGAGTCGCCTGGATCGCGGCGCAGAGCTTCCTCCCAATAGGGCAGGGGATCGATTGTCGGATCGTGGAACTGCTGCGCGCGGAGGCCGATCAGATACAGCTCCTCGCTGCTCTTGACGTCCGCCGGCGCGGGCGGATTCGTCACACCCGGAGGGGCCGGCTCGGGCTTCAGCCGGATGGGCGAATAGGAGACGAGTTCCTTGCCGCCGTCCGAAATCGAAGCCACCAGATCGTGCTCGTCGATGCCGGCCGGGACGGAGACCTGTTTGGTGTAGGGTTTGCCAGGGTTGATGGCCACCGTCTCCTGGAGCAGGAACTTCTCTCCCGCCCTGAGCGTGACTTTCGCCGCCGCATGGGCCGAGGTGGTATAGAAGCCCATCTTGGCGGTTCCGTTGGCTACGTCGAGGTTCACCGCCGCGTCCAAATTGGCCTTCTTCACGCCGCCGATGTCCCGGAATGGGTACCAGTTCATGGAGAACGAGCGTCCCTCGTAGGGTTGCAGCCAGCTATAGTCGGGCTGGTTGTCCGAATAGGCGCCGACCATGAGCTCGATGTAGGGGCCATCCGAGTCGGTAAGATTGGCGTCCCAATTGCGAGCGCCGGCATTCGTGCCCCACTCAAAGAACTTCTTGCCCGGCACGATGTTGTGGTCGGCGATGCTCATGGTTCCCGCCTGCTTGCCGTGGTCATAGCCGGCGAAAAAGTCGTCCTGGTAGTTCCAGGCAAAAACCGAGACCGATGAAGGGTGGTTCTTCCACCAACTGATGTCGACACCCTCCTCGTTGACCGGCCACTTGGTGAATACGCGCTTGGAGTGGCCGGTGCCCAGTTGCGTGCTGGGCGGGAAGATGACCTGGTAGTTGTCGTTGACGTGAACCGCCACGTTGGCGAAGCACAGCATGGTGTTCACTTCCGGAGTGCGGTTGAGGATTCGCAGCGACGCCTCCAGGTAGGCTTTGCCCGGCCTGATGGTGTAGCCGACCGCCCACCGCATGCGCTGGCGCACTTCCAGCTCGCCAACCCAGACAGTCTTGCTGCCGTCCGCGTTCTCTTCCACCTTGTACTGCACGGGGAGGAAGGTGGTGGCCCGATGGTGGTGGTTGATGTTCCACTCCACGCCGCCGGAGACCCAGGCGCCGATGATGCTGATCAGGGTAGGTTTGATGACGTGCTGGCGGTAGATGAAATTGTAGTTATTGGTCTTGTCCAGACCTTCGAAGATGCGGCCGCCGATCTCCGGGAGGATGCCGATGCGGAGGTACTCATTCTCCAGGTAGACGATCTTGTAGGTTTTGTCCGCCTTCTTGCCGGTGAGAACGTCGTACATGGGATAGGGATAGACCGGCGCCTGTGCCCCCTGAGACGACCGCCCGAAGTAGAACATCGGGTTAGGTTCCGGGTCTCCGGCGAGGTAGGTTGGGATCACTATGGTCGTCTCCCAGGCCTTGACCGCCGGGACGCCGGCGGCAGCCAGCGGAATGGACACCGCCAGGAATGCTATGCAAAGCGCGATTATCGCGGACAGACGAAATTGGTTACGCATCATGAATGTTGTCCTCTCATGAGACTACTGGCTCGCAGCGATTGTAACTCCCTACCACACTCCGCACTACCTGATCCAACCGGGAGGCCTGCTACGTCGAGGATCTCCCTCCGGGACCTGCCACGCTTCCAGAATCCCGGTGTATTTTTGCACCAGGGCACGTAAGGCGGGCATGTCCGGCTGGCCGCTCCGCAACAGGTCCACTTGGCGGGTCGGCGGATCGTGCATGGCGATCAATTGTCCCGCTTCGAGCAGGTTTGCCGACCTCTCGGCCAGGTCCAACCCCGGTCCCCAGGCGGCATTGGGATCCGCCAGCCACTTCTTACCCTCGGCCACGGCGCGCGTGGCCCGCCCTTCGCGATCCACGACCTCCGGGATGACATTCGGCCCGCGGTTGCGGAAGAAGCCTAGCAGCGCCGCGACGATGGAAGGGTCCCGAACCGTCCCGTCCGGGTAAAACACTCCGTGCACCGTTCCCCACTGGCCCGTGATCATGAGTTCCCATATGTACCAGCCAACGCCCGCTTTCATATACTCTTCGAGCGCCACATCGTAGGGATTGGAGCGGGCCACGCAACCGATCTCGGAATTGATGAGAGGCTTACCCGCCTTGGCGGCGAACTGCTTGGCGCGCTCGATATTGGCGCGAATCTGGCCGCGCGTCGCACTGTAGTCGTGGAACACGAGGACGTCCACCGCGTCGGCGCCCAAGGTCTCCATCTCAGACTCGACGGTGGTTCCTACCGTCACCGGCGTTCTCTTGTCGAGTTCCCGTAACACGCCGGCCATGTGCTTGGCGAATTCGAGGCGGGCCGCCCGCGGCTCATTGTGGGCATCCCAGAATGCCAGGCCCGGTTCCTTCCCAATGGTCTCGACAAGATCCGCGGCCCACTCCTCGGCGAAATGCCAGGATGCGCGGTCCTGGGACCAGGCGGCGGGATATTGCAGCGTAGGCATGACGCCGATGCCGCGTTGATGGCAGGCGCGGACGAAATGCAGAAGGTTCTTGCGAAAGGCCGGCTTATCCTTGGCGTAAGCGGTGTAGTTGAGAAAAACGCGGACCTGGTTGAGGTTGAGCCGCCGGGCGTAGTCCATGTCGCGCTCGGTCTCAGCCGGGTCGTAGGCCAGCCAGTGTTCCGCATGGCCAATGGTGGGTGCCGATTGGTAGTTGAATCCGCGCACCTTCGACAGGTCTTTCGGGATGTTCCTTTCCTGCGCTGGAGCGTTGGCGGCGAAGATCGCGAGGCCGGCTGCAAGAATGAGAATAGGCTGCATTTGAAAACCCCTCACCTCGGTCTCGACCCGTCTCGACCGGAATTTCCATTTGGGACTCCCGGGTCCCATTCAGTTTACACCCAGGCGGTATCCTTCGATTTTGTCGCATGCTGTTCCGCTTAGGGCCAACGCAAGAATAACCTCACATTGGTTGACTGGCAGATGTGGCGCACGCACTCCTGCGTGCAGCGTCGGCACTGTTGCCGACGCCCGCTGGCCCAGGGCGCTCCAGCGCCGAGTGAGACTTTCCCGTAAGACCATTCGCCAAAACGATCATCCGCGCGCGCCGGGGCCAAGGGCTGTTCAAGGAACGGGTCATGCAAATCGAGAAAGTGCGAAATCACGGTTCCGGACTTTACCACCACGCATCTGTGAAGCTCGATCCGTCCTTCGAAAGCAAAGACGTCTTGGCCTTCGTGACGTCACTGCTGACCATGTCGATTTGAATGACGTTCGCCGGGTTGAACGAGCCGATCGCGCCCGTCTTTCCGCTCACGGTGGCGTAACACGTGCCGGTCTGCCTCGTATAGCGTTGCCCGAATTCAGCAAGGCCAAAGTTGGCGAGGGGTAGGACGCCGGAGCTCCAGGGAGCCTCGACGATCCATTCCGCCGACGACAACTTCGCCTGCTGCATCTTCGTGCTGATGCTGAATGATTGGTTCCGGTAGACGTTCGTCAGCGTGACTGTGAACTGCCCCTTCGCGCCGTAACTGACCTCCGCCGAGATCGTGTCGCCCGGCTGGACCTCGACGGTGTTGATGGTGTACGGCCAATGCGGGTAGAACTCGAACCAGGCGAAGTATTCCGCCGTGCCGCTCAC
>JADGNT010000623.1 GCA_017883345.1 Candidatus Solibacter sp.
CCACCCATCTGAATCCCACGGCATCGTCACAAGCTGGAATGGAAACACGCAGGTTGCCACCAAACGTCGCTATCAGGATCGCCGCCTGGAGAGAACCATCGAGATGTCGAAGAAGCAGTCGCATGAGTCTCCTTTCGTTTGCCGTCATCTGCTCGGTGTCCGTCATGCATGGCTGCGGTTGCCGGAACCCAGCGTTGATGCGCCCAATTCGTCCATCTTTGGATGGAGTCGAGAGGCGGTCTGGTTAGGAGCACATACCTTGCCATTTCGGTAAGTGCCTTACCTTACGAAGAGAGTCGGGAAACTCGTGATAACTAAAGATAATAGGTGAGCAATTCTTACATTGTAGATTAGGAGTCCACCGCCGAATTTTCTTGCTATCTTTGGGCTGATTGAAATATCCACACAAGGCGTTACCATATGACTCGGCATCTCCAATGGCGACCTGTTCCGCGCGGTGCTCGCATTTTCGCCTGGTTTCGTCCCGACTGGCGTTGCAGAGAGGGGCAATCCACGCATCTTTGTTTCCCATGGCACCAAGGACCAGATCCTGCCCTTCGAGACTACCAGCCGGCGCTTGGTCCCCGACCTCAAGCAGGCCGGCTACAGAGTGAACTTCCAGGAGTTCGATGGCCCCCACGCCATGCCTCCCGAGATCGCGCGCGGAGCCATCGAATGGTTTCTGAAGTAGGGCACGGCGAATCGGTTTTCGGGCTGGCCGACTGCATCTTCGATCAAGGCTCTGAGCGACTGCGGGATCCGCGGGCCGCGTGGTGCCTCGCTCTGGCGGTCGCCGCGTCGAGTTGTGCCCCCAAGGTGTCGAAGACGAACACAGAGGCCAGGGCTTACAGCAACGCGGTGTACATCGGCGCCAGTGCCAAGAATACGGCTACCTCGCCATGCAAGCGCCAGCGTTCCTGGCGGGAAGGATTCCGCCGGATTTCGCACCCGACGATTTCGAAGTCGATTTTCGAGGCCGCGCCACCGAAGCCGATCTGACTCCGAGTGGCCGTCGTCAGATGGGACTTCCACCGCGGTCAGGGGCTTGAAACCGAGCGCCGGCGATATACGAAATCATGAAGCCATATGCAGTCGGAATCGGTGTTGGCGGTTCAAGGTCGCCGCAGGCGTGCTCGACCGCTCCGTGGACGTGATCTCGGTTCATGTGACGAAGGAACGCGCGTGCCGGCTCCTGGCACAGGGCGTCAACGCGATTGAACGGGCGTCTTTGGGCAGATCCAAAGCCGGACACGGGTCGCGTCTGGATACAACGTTTTGCGCGCCAGCGTGGCGTTCCGTCCTCGATCTCGCGCCAGACCACTACGCGCGGCTGACCGCGGTCGCGCGCCTCATGCAGGTGTTCGCCCTCCCGGCGCCCGGTTGCGAAAGGCGGCTGACGTGAAAAGCTACCACGTCGATGTTGGGGATTTGAGGTGCTGAGGCGCGGCGGGCGCGCCTACTTCGGCGAGCGCCTGCCGTCGTTGAGCAACCGGCATGGTCACCCAGGCCGCGTATCTAAGCATCTGAACGGACGTCACTTAAGACGTTGCTCCGCCCTCGCTCTGAGACGATGGATCCGCAACGATTCGCGCCGTCGCGCCCGCTGGTCAAGCCAAACCAGGAGGCGGCCGTAGAGAAACGTCATGATGGAATCCGACATTACGCGCTGCATCTAAGGATTATGCGCCGGTCGGCTCAAAGTTCACATGGTAGGAAAGTGATGTAAGTACTGGCCCGGTACCACGAAGGGAGCGTCACGCCCATCACATCGCTCTTGGCATTCGTCGCGTTCGCCGGGCCGGCGCGGTTGGCTACCGATAATACGAAATATCGCTCCCCGGTTCCCGATTGGGGCCTCACCCAGGCTTCGAATCGTCTGTCCCGGATCACGCACGGGATGCGCAAGCTTCACGGAGCGGCGGTTACCGGGACGAATCCCGCGGTGGACAGGCCGGCCACGTCAGCGGATTGGGCGTTTCCCGTCAACTTCAGCCCAACTTCCGGATAGCACGTAACCGGCCGTCCCGCCTCCCCCATCGGTCCGCTTTGCCGCCCGGAATGTCAAAAGGAATTGAAGCCCGTTTGAGATTCCTGGGCAGCGGCCTTGGGCCCCCGCAATTCACTTCCCCGGCCCCACCACCACATCCTGGGCCACATACAACACCAGCGCAATCCTCCCCGACCCCTCCAACTGCCGGTACACCAACGCCCCGTCCCCGCCCTTTGCCTGATTGCTTCTCAGCGGCACGTCCACATTGCCCACCTTCAGGTGGACGTGTTCCAGCCGCCACCGAACCGCCTCGCCCGCGCCGCTCATCCCGCCCGCGTAACTTACCTGCCCCTCGGCGATCGCCCCCACCTTCGCCAGCGTCGCGCCGTTCGCCTGAAGGTCGCTCGCCAGCACGAACGTCATCGGCCCCGCGCTCAAGTCCCCCACCGACACTAGCGGCGCCGCCGTCCCCTCCGCCAGCACCTTCCGAAACATCCCCGCTAGTTTCCGCGTGTGCGTCGTAAACCTGCGCACCACGAACTGCTCCAGCAGATGGTCTTCCGCCCTGCCGCCGAAACCCTCCAGCACGTTATGAAACAGCCGCAGCCACGGCCGCGACGTGTAGGGATAGTACAGCCTCGATACCTGGCTCGCCGCCGCGCCGCCGATCACGTCGGAATAGTCCGGCTGCCAGCGCCCGTTATCGCCCTTGCACACGAACGCCGTCCAGATCGAGTACCACACTCGCGACCTGAACCTCCCCGTGTCCTTGTAAAAATACCGCGGGTCCTGGTGAAAGACCGCCTGCAGGATCACATGGTGAATCATCACGCCGCTGATGTGGCTGGTATATCGCGCCCCGAACCGCTTCGCGTAGCCTTCCACCCCCTGCCCGAACTCCGGGTATTTGTTCTGCGCCTGCTGGATTCCCGCGTCGATCCCCGTGCCCAGCAGCGTCACCGGATCCACCAGGGTCTTGAACCCGAGGTGGAACTTCTGCCCCGCCGTCAGCGGCGCCGCGTTCGGCTCGTACGTCACCAGAAAGTGCGGAAATATGCCCAGCAACCGCTGCTTCACTTCCGACTTCAGTTGCTCCGCCGCCAGCTCCTTCGGCGGCAGCGTCACCTCGATCGTCGACGTCACCGGCGCCACCTGCAGCACCGCCGCCACCGGCGCCTGATTCAATACTCCCGCCGTCACGTTCGCCGTCCACACCGCGAACCCGCCCGCCGCGACCGTGACGTTATAACTCCCCGCCGCCACGTCGCCGAAGTGGAAAGCCCCCGCCTGGTCCGTTGTCGTCGTGCGCTGCTCCGCGCCGGCCGCCGTTTCCAGCGTGACGATCGCCCCCGCCACCGCCAGCCCCGCGCCGTCCTTCACCGTCCCGTCGACGGCCACCGCCGCCGCCGTCTGCGCCGGAGCCCATCCCGCCACCAGCGCCGTCAAAACCGCACCCCAGACAAGTAAGCGCATCATCACGGCCACATTATCCACATTAGGTGTATTCTAAGCCCTTTCACGAAGGTCCGCGACCGACCCTTGCGGTCTTGAAGTGAGATTCACGGAAAACGACATTCCTTGCAGATCCTCGCTGCCCATTTGGCTGTGTCACGCCCAAACCGGAGAATTGACGCCTGCACTGGATTGCTGGCGCGAAATCCCCATCGCTCCAGTTGCCGCTTCGATATTCGCTTGATGTCCGCACCGCCCCGAGGTAATGTCCACATGGCTACCGATATTACCCATTATGAGGACCCAAATGACTGATTTGATTGTTGTTCCGCAGGCTACCCATTGGCAGAGACTGAAGCGATTGGTGCTGGATAGCGTCTCGTCGCCGATTACCCGACGCGTCAACAATCTGGGGCTCGACGAGTTCTTCGAGTGGTACGGGCGCGAAC
>JADGNT010000624.1 GCA_017883345.1 Candidatus Solibacter sp.
GCCAGTCTTGTCAGTCCCGGGGGCGCTCGTGGGTGGCGATGAAGTCAGCATGGCAGTTTTTCATGAGCTTTCGCGGGCCGAAGGCCCATCCCAACAGACGACAAAAGGCGATGGTCAGTCCCACATCCCTGTTCAATTTCGAACAGACAGTCTGTCTGCCTTCGTCCTAGACTGGACGCGGAGATTTGCTTCAGCCATGGCTGCAACCAAAACGAAGGCAACGGAACCGGCTTTTAATGCCCAGGCATTCCTGGCCAAAGTAGGTAGTGGAAGAACCCTCGCCAACCACTCCGCGGGCGAAATCGTCTTCTCCCAGGGTGATGCGGCGGATTCGATCTTTTATGTTCGCAAGGGCAAGGTGAAACTGACCGTGATCTCCAGACAAGGAAAGGAAGCGGTGATCGCGATGCTGGGCGCCGGCGATTTCTTCGGCGAAGGTTGCCTCGCCGGGCAGACCAGGCGCATGGCAACCTGCAGAACCATGTCCCCCAGCTCCCTCGCGCGGCTGGAGAAAGTGGCCGCCATTCGCGTGCTCCACGAAGAGCCTGTCTTTTCGGAGTTGTTCCTCCGGCACCTGCTCGCCCGCAGCATCCGCATTGAGGAAGACCTGGTGGACCAGTTGTTCAACTCCAGCGAAAAACGCCTGGCGCGCGTGCTCCTGCTGCTGGCCAACTTCGGCAAGGAGGGAGAACCCCAAACCGTCATCGCCAAGATCAGCCAGGAAACCCTCGCCGGGATCGTTGGAACCACCCGGTCCCGCGTAAGCTTCTTCATGAACAAGTTCCGCAAACTGGGATTCATTGCCTATAACGGCCACCTCGAAGTGCACAGTTCCCTGCTCAGCGTGGTGCTGCACGATTAGTTTCCTGTCCGGCAGGAAGTGTGCAATTTGGTACAGATAGCCGCCGCGCTTGTCTGATAACTTCAGGGCGTCTACCTCACGTGAATGCCTTATGTGGACCGCTTCGAGAGCAGGCCAGACACCCGCCACCAGTTCACGCATTCCGTGGGATTCTCCGCGGCGCGCGGAACGGCGTAAGTCGATACGCTACCCCATCCGGATGAAACTGCGTTTCACTGTGCCGCGCCCCCAGGGCGGCGGCCCACGGGTAATCCGCTCCGGAAGCTCCATCGACATTAGCCGCCACGGAATTCTCTTCACTTCCCCCGAGCCTCTGGCGGTAGGGCAAATGATGGAAGGATCCATCGTTTGGCCCGTACCCCAGGCAGGCGGTATTCCCGTGAAACTGGTGTTGAAGGGCGCCGTGGTGCGCAGCGAGAGCGGACGGGTCGCTCTCGAAATCGCTCGCTACGAGTTTCGCACCGCCTGCGCTACCGGCGCTCCGCCAGCCAGGGCAGAAGGCTCATCGCAATAGTCTCGATGCATTGCGAGAGGACCGGATCCCGATCGCTCGGCCAAAGCCCGGTACACAGCGAAAACACCATCGAATCCGCGGCCGAGGATTCCTCGATCGCCGCGGCAATCCGGTCCTGGACGGTGATCGCGGCGGACTCGCCGATGCCCCCCAGGAAGCTGGCGAAGGCCAGGAATTCGAAGGCGAACTCGGGCCTCAAACGGGAACGAAACTCGGCTGGGATGACGGCCAGCACTTCGGCGGGCCCGGCTTTGGAATCGCCGCAGTAGACCATCGCCACGGCGCAATCCTCCAGATGGTGGACGGTGACGAAGAAGCGGGCCGGCGGTTCACCGGGCGACGCAAATTGCAGCGGTCCGAACCAGGACCTGCCCTGCACGGTCCTGAGGGTGTTCAGAAGGCGAGTGGAAGCGCGCCCCGCCGAGTCCAAACCGGTGGGACCGCTCCAGGTTCCGGTCCGCGAATCCCAGCCATATAACCGAATGCTGCGTTTGGCGCCTGTGTCGGTGTGGGTGAGAGCACCCATGGGCAGTCTTCCTCCCGTATGGAATAGACCATATCATACTTTGAGGTCTACTACTCATTTGGCCACCGGCGCCACCTGCGCCAGGCGGCGGGAAGGCGAACTCGCGGAGCGCCATTGCCCGATGGAATGGTCCAAATCGAGAGGCGCCCACACCATGTGTAACGCCCTCTGGGGGCAGACGGAGACGCAGGATGCCTCGCTGGTGCAGGCTTCCGGCCGGACCAGAACGCCGAGTCCCTCCACCACGAGCAGGCAACCGTGCGGGCAAATCGCGCCGCAAGCGCCGCAGCCATTACAACACTCCTGCCGCACCCAAGGAACCTGCTTGTAAGCCACGCGCATCCCCGATCTCCGGTCCGCAGTGCCGAATTCGCTTCCCCAGCGGCATTGCCGACAGGTATTGATGTACCACCTTTCGGCGCCGGTAACAAGTATCTTTGGGATACGCGACAGTTCAGGCGCCGTAGTAGCCTTCGCGGGTCTGCACGATGAGGCCCTTCTGTTTGGTGGTGAGACGAATCCTGTGGTAGGCGCCGGCGGTATCGGTGCGATCCGGCGAGTATCCCAAACTGTACTGGTGCCGCAGGTCCTCATCGATCTCGTCGTACACCTTGGCCAGGGGTTGTTTCTTCGAGACCTCGAAGAGACGGCCGCCGGTCTCGCGCGAGATCTGCTCCAGGACTCTCTTGCCGTTGGGCGTATTCATCGGGACGCGGCCTATGCGCCCCATTCCGATGCCGCCGCCGTACATTTCCGGGTCTTCGAAGAGGATGGAGTAGACCAGCGTATCCGCCCGTTGCGCGGCTTCCACGGCGGAGGAGAGCGAAACCTTGCTGCCCGTGTCCACTCCGTCGGTGAGCAGGACCAGGGCCTTGCGGCCACTCTGTTTGCGCATGAGCTCGTCGGCCGCCAACAGGACCGCATCGTACAGCATGGTTCCGCCGCCAGAGCGCCCGCCACCGCCGGAGGGCCCCGTGCGCCCGCCGCGCCCGCGGCGTCCGCCACCGCCCGGAAAGGGGAACGGCATCGGCTGCTGGGTGGGCTGACGCTGCTGTTGCCGCTGCTGCGCGGGCGCTTCCAGATTCTCCAGCGCTTTTTCCAGCAGCCGGCGGGACGAGGTGATGTCTTGCAGCAGTTCCACGTCGAAATCGAAGTGAATCACAAACGCCACGTCCTTCTCGGGACGCAGCACCTGTTCGAAGAAGCGGTAGCTGGCCGCCCGCTCTTCTTCGATCAGGCGGCGCTGGCTCCCGCTGGTATCCACCAGGAGGCCGAGCGTGAGCGGCAAATCGCTTTCCTGCGAGAAATAGCGGATTTCCTGCGCGCGGCCGTCCTCATCCAGCAGAAAATCGTCCTTGGTGAGGTCCTTGACGATCGCACCCGCCTTGTTGCGCACGTTGGCAAACAGGTTGACTACCTTGACGGCGGCGGAAAACGTGGGTTTATCCGGCTGCTGCGCGCCCTGTTGCGCGCCCTGCTGCTGTTGCGCGCCGAGCAGGCGGAGGGCCGGGATGAGCCCGAGGGCGGAAAACAGGCTGCGCCGCGAGATGGTTTGGTCGAGTGCCATGGGTTGTGTTGAGTGATGCGCGAGACGGCGGTCGGGTTACTTGCAAAGCTGCCACCGGGGAGAAGTGGGACAGACGGAGCGCCTTTCGTCGTCTGTCAAACAGCCGTGCTTCAGCGCTTCAGCGAGGCATGACAGACCACGCAAGGCGATGGTCTGTCCCACCTCACGCCTATTCGTCGTGGTGATTGCTGCCGGCGGCTTCGTGAATGATGTCTTCCACCACTTCGGGGGCGCGGGGGGACTCCAGCTCGGCGGCCATGCGGCGCAGGGCGACGCCCAGAATATCGCGGTGATGCAGTTTCGATCCGGGGCCGCGGGCGCTGAGTTCCAGCCAGAGGCGGTGCACCAGGTCGATGTCTTCGGGCCAGAGGCGCGGAGGATGTGGCCCCAGGTTGAAGAACACCACGTCCTTCTGATTTTCG
>JADGNT010000625.1 GCA_017883345.1 Candidatus Solibacter sp.
ATGAACCGGAGACAGCTTCTTCGTTCGGCGGCGGCGTTGCCCGCGGCGGGCGCCGCCTTTTCGGCGGCTGCGGCCCAACAGAAACAGATCAAGATCACCGCGCTAGAGACCGACGTGCGGAAGCAGCCGCCGGGCACGCCGATCTACGACGCCATCCACAAGCTCGGCGTGGATAGCGGTTCGGTGGTGCTGCGCCTGCGCACCGACGCCGGCATCACGGGGTGGGCCACCGTCTCCTTCGGTATGATCGCCGGCGGGCCGCGCGTGGTGCAGACCATTCTGGAGCAGGAGGTGAAGCCGGTCATCCTCGGAATGGACCCGGCGTTTCCGCGGCGCATCCGCGCGGAACTCTGGAAGGCGCTGGAGTACAACGGGGTCGGCGGCGTGGTGCAGTTCGCCATCGCGGCGGCGGACATCGCGGTCTGGGACATATTGGGGAAGAGCGCGGGAATGCCGGTCTACAAAATGCTCGGCGCGTATCGCGACCGCATGCCGGTCTACTCCATGTGCGGCTGGTATTACGACGACGATGGCGACCTCTCGCACTTCAAACGCTCGCTGACGCAAGCCTGTGAGCAGGGCTACCACGCGGTGAAGATGAAGGTGGGGCGCGGGCCCATCGAAGAGGATGTGCGCCGCATCAAGCTGGCCTTCGATGTGGTAGGCAAGGACCGGCGCGTGATGGTGGACGCCAACCAGGTGTTCAATCGCAATGAGGCCTTGCGGCGCGGGCGCGTCTACCAGGAGATGGGCTGCTTCTGGTATGAAGAGCCGCTGCCGCCGCAGGAGATGGAAGGCTACGCCGAACTGGCGCACGCGCTCGACATCCGCATCGCCACCGGCGAGAATCTGGCGACCAAGTATGCCTTCGCGGACCTGATCGCGCGGCGCGGGGCGGACGTGGTGCAGCCCGATAGCCGCCGCGCCGGCGGCGTCACCGAATGGATGGAGATCGCGGCCATCGCCGATGGCTACGGGCTGGAACTGGCCAGCCACGGCGGCAGCGCCACCAATCTCAACATGCTGCTCGCCATGCCGAACGCGATTTACATGGAGTCGGGCGGCGCGCGCAAACTCGTCAACGGCGAAATGCTCGCGCCGGAGGAACCCGGCATGAGCAGCGAACCCAGGGGGTGAACGTCGTGATAGCCGCACACTTCATCGGCCGGGCGTTCACTCGCGTGGTACCGTAGATCGGAGGCCTCGAAGTTCGGCACGCGGATTGCCCTACTTCTCCCCATAAATGCCTTGCAGCCGCCATCCTCAACAACTTGGCCGTCCAACCGGTGGCAGCATGCCGCACGGCACAAAAGATCTCGGCGGCAGCATGCCGCGTGGGGAATCCCTCCGATGAAAACCATTTTCTTTCTACTGCTTTCCGCATCCGCCATATTCGCTCAAGTAGTCCCCGGGCGATATATTTTGGAACTTTCCGGCGACCCCGCCGCAGTGGCCGCTGTCCAGCAGGGTGCGCGCCCCGGCGCGCGCGCCACCGCCCTCGCCACTCACCGCACCGCGGTGCGCCAATCGCAGGCGTCCGCGCGTACCGCCGTCGCGGCCCGCGGCGGAACCGTCATCGAGAGCCTGGACACCGTCTTCAACGGACTGATCGTTAACATTCCCGACGCGCGCGCGGCGGAGTTGCTCGAAATCCCCGGCGCGGTGAAACTGCACGCCGTGCGCCGCGTACAGCCGCTGTTGAATCACGCGCTGCCGCTGCACAAGGTGCCCGATGCGTGGAACCTGCTGCCGCTCGGCCAGGACAGCGCGGGGGCGGGAATCAAGATCGCCATGATCGATACCGGCGTCGACGTCAACAACCCGGCCTTCAGCGACCCGCTGCCGCCGGTCGATGGTTTCCCCAAGGTGCTCTACGCCAGCGACACCCGCTTCACCAATGCGAAGGTCATCGTCGCCAAGAATTACACCAGGCTGCTGCCCGATGGCGGCGAGCCCGACGCCGACGATCGCGATGGTCACGGCACCGGCACCTCGGTAGTCGCGGCCGGCGGCGCGGCGACCACGCCTTACGGCCCGCTCACCGGCGTCGCGCCCAAGGCCTACATCGGCAACTACAAGGTGCTCGACGCCAACGGCGGCACGTCGGACGTGATCGCCAAGGCCATCGACGACGCGGTAGCCGATGGCATGGACGTGCTCAACATCAGCCTGGGCTCTTACGTGACGTCCTATTCCGATATCGCCTCTAGCGACGTCGGTCAGGCCGCCATCGCCCGCGCCACGCAGGCCGGTGTGATCGTGGTGGTAGCGGCGGGCAACCAGGGGCCGGGCGCCGGGACGATCAGCGACTACGCCAGCGCGCCGGACGCCATCACCATGGGCGCGATTCACAACGACCGCTCCCTGGGTAACGCGATCACCATCGATGGCGTTGCGCCCTATGCGGCGTTTCCGGGCGATGGGCCGGACCCCGGGCAGGCGATCGGCGGCACGTTGTTCGATGTGACCGGGGTGGACCCCAGCGGCCTCGCGTGCTCGCCGTTGCCTGCGGGTTCCATTGCCGGCAAGATCGTGCTGGTGCTGCGCGGCACTTGCACCTTCGCCAGCAAGCTCAACGATGTCGCGGCCGGCGGCGCGCTGGCAGTCATCGTGTACAACAATCCCGGGGGAAACACCTTCTCCCCGAGCAACGGCGCGACGGTGGGCACGGCGACGCTGCCCGCCATGTTCGTCAATCAGAGCGAGGGCGCCGACCTGAAGGCTCGTGTGGCGCAGGATTCCGGCGTGCAAGTGGCGCTTGACTTCGTCGGCGTCACCGCGTTTGCGGCGCGCACCGACATCAGCTTTTTCTCCAGCCGAGGCCCCAGCGTGGGCAGCGCGCTCAAGCCGGACCTCGTCGCCGTCGGCGAAGAGATTGTCACCGGCGCGCAGAATTCGTACAGCAGCGGCGAATCGTACAGCGCCAGCGGCTTCATCGACACCAACGGCACCAGCTTTTCGACACCGCTCGTGGCCGGAGCGGCGGCGGTGCTCAAGGCCGCGCGTCCGGGCCTCACCGTGCAGCAATACCGCTCGCTTCTGATCAACGGTGCGGCCACCGCGACGGCGGGCGAAGGCGTGGCGGCCACACTGTCGCAGGCCGGCGCCGGCATGTTGAACCTGGCGGCGGCGGTCGGCGGCACGGTGGCGGCCTATCCCACGGCGCTCAGTTTCGGCGCCGGCGGCACGCTGCACAGCACGGTGCAGCTCTCGCTCTCGAACGTGGGGCCGGCCACCGACACCTACACGATTCAAGCCGTGCCCACCGGCAACGATCCGGCGCCGTCGATTGGCGCCAGCAGTCTGTCGCTCGATCCGGGCGCCGCGCAACAGGTGCCGGTCAGCTTGGATGCTGGGGGTCTTGCGCCGGGCGAATACTCCGGCTATCTGCTGGTCTCGGGAACCGCCAGCGCGAGCGTGGCGCGCATCCCGTACTGGTTCGCGGTGCCCGGTTCGCAACCGGCGGGGATCTCGATTCTCTATCAGGACTACTTCGATTACGCGCGCTCCTCTTCCACGCAGGCCGTCGTCTTCCGCGTGGTGGATGCGGCGGGACTGCCGTACACGGGATCGCTCCGCCCGCAATTCACGGTGGCCGGTTCGGGTACCGTGCGCAGTTTGTACATCGCGGGAGACATCCCCGGCACCTATGCCGTGGATATCCGCACGGGCACCCTCAGCATGCAGTTGAGTTTCACCATCGGCACGGTGAGCGAGAGCGTCTACATTCCGGTGATCTGAGGGGCGAGTGGCATAAGGCTCCGCCTTGTGCATCCGAGCGAAAGCTCGGACCTGGAGTTTCTACATTTTCAACCCGCGTCTGCGCCTTGATGCCGAGTTCTTCGCGTCGTGCCAGTCTTGTGCGTGCGCGGTTCGAAGCCCCGTTAGGG
>JADGNT010000626.1 GCA_017883345.1 Candidatus Solibacter sp.
GCGGCCGCGGCGGTGACGAAGGGGTCGGCGTGGGAACTGCCGACGGCGCGCATGGCGCTGGTGCTGCAGTTCTGTTCGTGATCGGCGTGCAGGATGAAGAGCACCTCGAGCGCGCGCGCCAGCACCGGGTTGGCGGCGTACTTGGGCTCGGTGCGCCTCCACAGCATGTTCATGTAGTTCTGGGTGTAGCCCAGTTCCGGGTCGGGGGCGATGTAGGGCAGACCCAGGCGGTGGCGGTAAGCGTAGGCCGCCAGGGTCGGCATCTTGCCGATCAACCGGACGATCTGTTTGCGCCGGGATTTGGGATCGCCGATGTTTTTCGCCTCGGGATAGAAGGTGGAGAGCGCGGCGACGGTAGAGATCAGGATGCCCATCGGGTGGGCATCATAGTGGAAGCCGTCCATGAACTTCTTCACGTTTTCGTGGGTCATGGTGTGGCGCATGACTTCGCACTGCCAGTATTCGAGTTGTTCGGCCGTGGGCAACTCGCCGTTCAACAGCAGGTAGGCCACTTCCAGGAAACTGCACTGCTCGGCCAGTTGTTCGATCGGGTAGCCCCGATAGCGCAGGATGCCCTTGTCCCCGTCCAGGTACGTGATCGCGCTCTGGCAGGAGGCGGTGTTCATGAAGGCCGGATCGTAGGTCATCAGACCGAAATCGCCGGGGCCGGTTTTGATCTGCCGCAGATCCATGGCGCGGACCGTGCCGCGGTAGATCGGGATGGTGTATGACTGCTGGGTGCGGTTGTCGGTAATAGTGAGGGTTTCGTTATCCGTCATGCAATCCTCCTGGGACCTCGGGCGGCAAGGTGCACGTGGGATTCCATACCGAAATCTCAAGAATTTCGACAGATTGTGGAAATTTCCGCCGAATTTCTCGCATCTTGACCCACCACCGAGGGGCTTTTCACGCAAACTGGGTGGGCGAACCCCCAAAACCTTGCCGGGCGATATACTGTCTACCTATGAACCGCAGGAGATTCATTGCCTCTTCGGGCGCCTCCGCCGTGGTGCTCGGCAGCAGTCTGGCGCCGGGAAATGCCTCCGCCGCGGCGCCGCCGGCTCGCATGAAACTCGGGTGCCAGAGCTCCCCCACCAATGAGGCGCACTTGCAGTACTTCGCCCGCTACGGAGTCCGCAACATCTGCGGCTATCCCCAGATCGCCGATGGCCGCCTGTATGCCACGGTGGACGAACTCAAGAGCATGCGCGACCTGGCGGAGAAGCACGGTATCAGCGTGGATTGCCTGGCGCCGCCGTTCCTCGCTTCCAGCCACATCGACCGGGAAAAGCACGGTGCCATTATGCTGGCCCAGAGCCCGGAGCGCGACCGCGATATCGAGTCGATGCAGACCCTGATCCGCAATTGCGCCGCGGCCGGCATTCCGTCGATTAAGTACAACATGAGCATCCTGGGGGTGCTGCGCACGGGGCGCTCGCCGGGCCGCGGCGATGCCACATACAGCACGTGGCGGCTCAAGGACGGGCACCCCGATCCACCTGTTACGCGCGCCGGCCGGGTGACGGCGGACGCTTTCTGGGAACGCATTACCTACTTCCTGGAACGCATCATTCCGGTGGCGCAAGAGAACAAGATTCGCATGGCCTGCCATCCGCACGATCCCGGTGTGCCGCCTGAAGGCTACCAGGGGGTGACACGGGTTCTGGGCACGGTGGACGGTCTGAAGAAGTTCATCGGCATCAAGGAGAGCGCTTATCACGGGCTCAACTTCTGCCAGGGTACGGTGTCGGAGATGCTGCACGACCCCGGCAAGGAAATCTACGACGTGATCCGCTACTTCGGCTCGCGCCGGAAGATTTTCAACGTGCATTTCCGCAACATTCGCGGGCACCGCGACGAGTTTGTGGAGACCTTCCCGGACGATGGCGACGTCGATTTGGTCAAAGCCATCCAGACGTACAAAGAGGTGGGGTATCCCTACCTGCTAATGCCGGACCACGTGCCCACGGCGCCCGGCGACCCCGCCGGGCTGCAATCGTTCGCCTTCTGTTACGGCTACATCCGCGCGCTGATTCAGGCGGTGGATCGGCTGGCGTGAGGGGGGGCGGGGGTTCAGTCAATAGGGTTTGAAGCTCCCGCTAGCTCATTTCCCCAAGCAGGAGATGCCTTACAATGAGAGCTTCTCCGTGCTGAAAAGACGGAGCACCACTTGGCGAGAAAGCCATCACCACCATGACAAAGCAGCACATTCTGTCGGAGATCCGCCGAACGGCTGCCGCAAATGGAGGTGTTCCGCTCGGCGTTCATCATCGCTTTTTCGCTGAAACGGGCATCAAGGAGTCGGACTGGCGTGGGAAGTTCTGGGTCCGATGGAGCGAGGCTGTCAAAGAGGCAGGGTTCGAGCCAAACGAACTCACTCCCGCAAGGACGAGCGAGGACTTACTGCTTAATCTCGCTGGACTCGTGCGGCAACTCGGGCGATTTCCAGCCATGGCCGAAATCAGGTTCAAAGCCCGAAGCGATCCCATGTTTCCAAGCGACAAGACATTCCGACGGCTTGGCGGAAAGCAAGCGCTCGCCGCGCAGTTGGAGAAGTTTTGCCGGGACCGAGGCGAAAATGATCTTGCGGAACTCTGTGCTACGGCGGCCAAGACCGACGTTGCCGAAAATGCAGAAGGAGTTCCTGAGGAGATCGCCGCTGGCGAGGTGGGCTACGTCTACTTGATGAAGGCCGGTCGCTTCTACAAGATCGGCCGAACAAACGCTCTGGGACGCCGCGAGCGCGAACTTGTCATTCAACTGCCCGAGGCGGCAAAAGTCATCCACTCGATCAAGACCGACGACCCCGTTGGGATTGAGGAATACTGGCACCGGCGCTTTCATGATCGCCGCAAGAACGGCGAGTGGTCCGAACTCACCGCTCAGGATCTTGCCGCCTTCAGACGAAGAAAGTTCATGTGAGTATCCAACCGGTTTGACCAGCTATTGGGCCACCTGGACGTCGTCCTCCGGCAAGATCGGCGTCCCGGTGATGCGTCCGTAGAGAACGTCGGGATCCAGGTCCGCTCCGTTCGGCCAAGCTACGGTGCCCAGATCCGGATCGACACGGACCTGCGCGAAGTAGGCCCGGTCACGCAGCGGCTCGAAGACTCCTTGGAAGCTGAGATGGGGCGCGAGATCGACCACGCCTTCAACACCGTCCTCGAACCGAAGATGCAGGCGATAATCGCCGAGTACTTTTGCGGCAACAATGTCCTTCAACATGATCTACTCCAGAGGCGCAATGGGCTTGAGCTGCGTCTCGGCCCTCGCCAGGATCCAATCCTCCATCAACTCCGTGCGATGCTTCGCCGCCCACTCCGTCACCAAGCCAAGTGCGCGAGGCGAAAGACGCCCTCTCAATAGAGCCAGTGTCTCGATGGCGATGAGCGCCTTCTGGCCGGAATAACGCACGTGGAAATGTGGCGGCTCGTGATCGCTGTAGTACATCTGCACAATAATACCGAAGAACCGGCTGATCTCAGGCATGCGTGAAACATCTTCTTCCGGGCACAGCGCGTCCGGCGAATGGCGTTCGCACCGATGTGCCTAACCCTGGACTCTAATCTCGATCGTATCAGGGATGTGAGGAATTCGGGGAATTTGGGCCCGCACGTCCGCAGAACTCGTGGGGACGCACGTGCTTGCACGATTGGCCGCCCATGGCCCCGGCACCACTCGCCATGGCAGAATGAATTGACCATGACCTCTCGTTTCCTTTGGGCACTCGGCGTCTACGCTGTGCTGGCGCTGATGGCGGCCTTCACGCTGGACGGAAACCTGCGCGTCGCGGTCTGGATCCTGCTCGCTGGCCTTACGGTAAAGACCTGCATCGCTTATAAGGCCGGCTGGTAAACGTCCTTCCTTCCGCGCACCACTCTGAAA
>JADGNT010000627.1 GCA_017883345.1 Candidatus Solibacter sp.
TCCACATGTCTACGATTATCGAAGTGATGCTTGCCATCTTTGCCGCCACTGCGGGGTCTGCGCCTCACGAACCCGTCATTATTATTCTTGACTAAGCGTTTCGCGCGAGCTTCTTACGCATCCGGTCCGCCAGCCGGGCTTTTGCTCTTGATTTGAGGAGTTGAAATTGGATTTGGGTCAACCCCATTTCTGTGCAGATCTGTTCCGGGGGCTGTTCGCGCAGATAAAAGCGGGATAAGACCTCGAAATCGCGGTCGCTCATTTCCCGCAGCATTTCCTCCATGAGCGTCACCTTCTGGCGGGCGATTGCCCGCTGTTCCGGGGTAAGGTCAGCCACCGTCAGCTGAGCGGTCTCACTCAGGTCGCTGGAAGAGTCCCGGCGCCGGATGACTTCGCCGATCGCGAGGTTCAACTGCCGGTACAGCACCGTGCGGACAAAGGCCATGAGATGTTCCGGATGCTGAATGTCACCTCGGTGTATCGCTCCCGCAACGATCAGGAAGACGTCGTGCACCCGATCGTCCACATCCTGGGTTCCCAAGCGCCGCTGCAGGAACTTACGCGCCCCCCTCAGGAGAGTTCGATACAGGATTTCTTCCCCAGCCGGGTCTCCCCGCTGGATAAGGTCCACCACGTTCCTCCAGTCGATTTCCGGCTCTTGCGGCATCCGCCCTCAGCACAACCGTCACGCGAAACTCGCTCAGTTCGTTTCCACGCAGAAATAAGACGCCCAGCGGGCAGGGTCTGCGCGGGCGCCGCCGGCATGAAGTTCTTCCAACTGCGCCCTTCGCAACAATACTCCAAACGACACTGGGCCATGGGCGCGGTGGAAATAGAGGGAATAGAGCGACAGGAAAACCCCGCCTGCATCCTGATCGGATGTGGGCCAACGCGTCAAGATGACGGCGCGAGCGCCGGCCGCCAACCAGGCCCGGGACATGCCCATCAAGCCGGCGCCCGGAAGAACTTCGGCTTGTCCGGAACTGCACCCGTTGAGGACGACCAACCCAAGGTTCGCCCGCATACCGGCCGTCTCGGTGTCGCTCAACAATTCGACCTGGCTCCCGGCCTGTAAGAGGCTGAGGGCGACCATGCCCCCGCCCGCTTCCTGTGGGGGGAAAAGAAAATGGGCCGCCACGTGAACAACTGACGGGCGGTTGCGGAGCGCTTGCGCGAGTTCCCGCTTGTTTGCCGCCGTGCCTTTCAGCACCACCGGCCGGACCCCATTCGCCTGCCAGATCTTCGCGCAGTTGTCCACTTCACGACCGCTCCCCAACAGCCTCGGCAATTCCATGATGCCGGCCGCGGGATCAGCTCCCGGCGCTTTCGCAGGGGACGATCCGGCTGACGGCTTCGACCGTACCAATCGCGGATCGGCCCGATTGTAGACGGGATCACCAATGCCAACAAACATCTCATTCCAGTCCGAGGTGGGCGACCGAAGGAGCGCCGAGAGGCCAGGCACAATCCGAATCGCGTGCCGCTCAATTACATAATGAGCGTCGCCGGGCTCGAGCGAGGCTCCTTCTACCAGAGCCCCGAACGGCAACTCGAACAGAGGGCCGTCTGCATCGATCACCCAGGTCGGCCGGTTCAGCAGTTTGGCGGCAATCTGCCAGAACAGCCGCCGATACAGTTGCTGTCCCAGAACCCGGGCCTGCGGCGAACTCTTACGCAGGCTCCGGACGAAGTCATCGATGTCTTTTTTCAGATCGTCCTCGGAAGGCAACGCCAGAAACTCGAAATCCCTCCGCGTGATTAACCAGAGCCAGGATTCCGCCGTGCCGGTGTGAAACGCCAGATACACCTCGTCCGGTCCGAGCGACTCACGGGTGATTTGCAGCAACTTCCTGCCGCCAGGATCGCTGCCCGCCAGAGCGGCAGGTAACTCAAGTCCGGTGGCCGCCTCCATCTCCGCCAGCTTCACTCGAAGGCGACGCACCGCGCCGTCTTCCGTTCCGGCGCTGAGCCGCGCTGCTTCTGCCTTCTGCAGATCGGAAAGGGTGAGCCAGTATTCCTGGGAAAGCTGTTTGGGCAGGTCTGACGTGGCCCAAAGCATCCGCAAACTGGCCGTTCGCCCGTCTTCCGCCGCCGCAAAGGAATCCTCCGCATACCGCATCTGTCCTGTTTGCCGGTAGAGTCGACCCGCCACCTCAATAAAGGCGGAGTAGATCTCGTGCATTTCCACTTCGGTGCCGACTCGAAACGCGTCGGCCGGAAGGATATCCGCGCGCCAGTCCTTCAGGTTGCGAATCGAAGCTGCAAAGTCCGAATAAGCGTCTGGTAGCCGGGATAGGGCCAGGTTGGCCCTCCC
Organism: Candidatus Solibacter sp.; assembly: GCA_017883345.1. Taxonomy (GTDB): domain Bacteria; phylum Acidobacteriota; class Terriglobia; order Bryobacterales; family Bryobacteraceae; genus Solibacter. Next base: position 2,315 of record JADGNT010000627.1, read on the forward strand.
GCGACCATAGAGAGGGCGCCAAACTGCTGCCGGCCCCAGAGTCGATGCAGACTCGATGGCGCGATTCAGAAATGCCAGGGCCGAAGCCGGATCGTGCTGGAGCAAACGCAACTCCGCGAGCGATTCATAAGAAAAATGCAGCCGCTCGTCGTGGGTCAACTTCCGCAGCCGGAATGATTCCAGCAGTGCCTCCTCGGAGGCCGGCAGGCGCTTCCATTCCATCAGCGCGTTGCCGAGTTCGTTCCAGGCCTGAGCTTCGGCTGCAACGTCGAGTTGGGCACGGGAAACCTCGATTGCTTCCCGGGTCCATGCGGTTGCGCGATCCCAGTGCTTTTGACTCATCTCGATCAGAGCCGACTGAATCAGGAGCTTGGATCGAAACTTCGCGCTGGCGCCCAACGGCACTTCCAGACCTCGTTTCGCGGATTCGGTCGCCGCATCGATTTCCCCCAGTTGGTAATACAAGGACGAGAGGTTAAAACAAATCGCGACTAACGTCTCCTGGTTCCCTTGCGACGATGCCAGTGCTCTGGCCGGGAGATAGGCCTTAACCGCGTCACGATAGCGAAGGAGCTGAAAATTCGTGCTGCCCAGGTTATTCAGAAACCGGAGGGCTGACCGCGCGTCTTTACGGCGTTGGGCCTCGCGGTAACCCCTCTCGTACACCTGAATTGCCGCCAGATACTTCCCAGCCGCGAACAGATTATTTCCTTCGTGCCGCAGCGTTAGCAACTCGGGAGACTCCGGAGTGCCAACCAGAGAAACCGCCGGCGCGATGGGGAATGCTCTACGCCGAACAGGCCCCACCGCTAACAGGAGCGCCAACAGTAGAAGCACGGCCGAGACTGAGCGTCTGAGATTCACTCCAGGATCCGCTGGTACGCTTACAGGCAGTACCCCTGACGAGTTGCTCGGGTCCCTAACACCTGTTGTTACGGAATTTTATCACCATTGCACCCTGCTCCAAAGTGCTTTCGCTTGGCGTTTGCGGCGGACTGAAGGTGCCTTAGGAGAGAATTCTTCGGATTCCATCGGCCAGCGCATAGAACCGGAACGGCGGAATGCCAAAGAAGCGCTGCGAGATAATCATCAACTTTTCGCACAGGATGCGCAGCTTCATCTGCTGCCCGAGAAACGTGGCGGCGAAGTAAGCCACGGCGGTCACGAGTATGACTAACCACGCTGGCCCTTCCTGACAAGATATTGGGCGGTTTTTGTAGAATTGGCTCGCGCATCCGATGTAAGATCAGGTGACCATGGGCACCCTGCGATTGGTCGGCCGTTGTGATGCGATGGATTTATATAAAGCGATTCAGGACTTGCACGCCGAAAAAGAAAGGCTGGATCGCGTGATTGCCTCGTTGGAGGAACTGCAACGGACCGCTGGCTCCGCACCTGTGTCGCCCAAGCCTGCTAAGCGCCGGGGCCGCAAGTCCATGAACTCCTCGGAACGCCAGGAGGTTTCGGGACGGATGCGCAAGTATTGGGCTGGCCGTCGGCAGCCAAAACAGGAAGCGCCTTCCGGCGCAGGCGGATAGGACTATAGTCGCGCACGTTTACCGGC
>JADGNT010000628.1 GCA_017883345.1 Candidatus Solibacter sp.
TCTTTCCTTCGAGCATCCGGATGAACGCCTGGGGCGCATTTTCCAGCCCGTTGACCACATCCTCGCGATAGAGGAGGCGCTTCTCCTTCAGCCAGGTGGCGAGTTGCTTCAGTCCGGCTTCGAAGCGGCCGGCGAACTGGCTCACCAGAAAGCCTTCCACCTTGACCTGCCGGACCACCAACTGGCTCAACCACCGCGGACCGGTCTGGGGTTCCACCGAGTTGTACTGCGAAATTTGCCCGCACACGGCCACGCGCGCATGCTTGGCGATACGCCGCATCACGGCGTCGGTAATCGCGCCGCCCACATTGTCGAAGTACACGTCCACGCCGTTGGGGCACAGTTCCTGGAGCTTCGCGGCGTAATCCGGCGTCTCGCGATAATTGAAGGCGCCGTCGAAGCCCAGTTCCTTAATCAGGAAGCGGACCTTCTCATTACTGCCCGCAATGCCGATGGCGCGGCAGCGTTTGATCCTGGCGATCTGCCCCACCAGCGATCCCACGGCGCCGGCCGCGCCCGATACCACCACGGTCTCGCCCGCCTGCGGCCGGCAGATTTCCAGCAGCCCGAAGTACGCCGTCAGACCCGGCATCCCTAGGACGTACAGTGCCGACGAGATCGGCCCGGCGGCGGGGTCGATCTTGCGCAGCGACTTTCCCGGCGCCACGGCGTACTCCTGCCAGCCGAGCATGCCTTCCACCGTGTCGCCCGCCGAACAGCGCGGATCGCCCGATTCCAGCACCCGCCCCACTACTCCGCCCACAATCACTTCGCCGAGGTCCAGGCCACGCGCGTAGCTGGCCACGCCGGTAAGACGACCCCGCATATAAGGATCCACCGACAGGTAACGTGCCTGCACCAGAACTTCGCCACCCCCGGGATGCGGCATGGGGGATTCCTCCAGGCGGAAGTCGGATTCCTTCGGCATCCCCACGGGCCGCCCGGCCAGAGTAATCCGGCGATTCATGGTTGGCATGGCTTCAACGTACCACCGCGGGTTGCGGCGCGTCGGTGACGATCCGAACCAAACCGGGTGGGGGAGTTGCGGTCCCGGCTCCAACTTAACTATAGTTAATCTCATGCTGTCGTTAAGACATCAGGGGGAAGAATCGCGCTCCCTGGCGGACGTGCACTCCACCGTCGGCACGTCGCAGGTGTCTGTCTGGAAGCGCATGTTCGCCTTCGCCGGGCCGGCCTACCTGGTCAGCGTAGGCTATATGGACCCCGGCAACTGGGCCACGGACCTGGAAGGCGGCGCGCGTTTCGGGTACTCGCTGCTTTGGGTCCTGGTGATGTCCAACGCCATGGCGGTGCTCTTGCAGACGCTCAGCGCGCGCCTCGGCATCGTGCGCGGGCGCGACCTGGCACAGGCGTGCCGGGAAACCTATCCGCGGGCGGTCAACCTGGCGCTGTGGGCGCTCTGCGAAATCGCGGTGGCGGCCTGCGACCTGGCGGAAGTCATCGGCGCGGCCATCGGGCTCAACCTGCTGTTCCACATTCCTCTGCTGGCCGGGGTCGTGATCACTTCCGCCGATACGCTGCTGCTGCTCTGGTTCCAGAGCTTTGGCATCCGTACGATTGAAGCCGTGGTGCTGTCGCTGATCACCGTGATGGCGGCCTGCTTCTGCGTGGAAATCTTCTGGGCCAAACCCGCGGTCGCCGAACTGCTTACCGGACTGGCCCCGCGCCTTAACCGGGACAGCCTGTACGTGGCCATCGGGATGATTGGCGCCACCGTGATGCCGCACAATCTCTACCTGCATTCGGCGCTGGTGCAGACGCGGCAAATCGGCCTCACCGAAGCCGCCAAGCGGACGGCCTGCCGCTACAACTTCATCGATAGCGTGGTGGCGCTCAACGGCGCGCTGCTGGTCAACGCGGCCATCCTGGTGATGGCGGCCGCGGTGTTCTTCAAGCGCCACATCGTGGTGACGGAAATCCAGCAGGCTCACCTGCTGCTGGCCCCGCTGCTCGGCACCGGCGCGGCGGGCGTGCTCTTCGCCATCGCGCTGCTGGCCTCGGGACAATCTTCCACGCTCACCGGTACCATGGCGGGGCAGATCGTCATGGAGGGCTTTCTCAACGTCCGCATGCGTCCCTGGTTGCGCCGCCTGTTGACACGCAGTCTGGCGGTGACGCCCGCCGCACTCACCATCTGGTACGCCGGCGACAAGGCTACCTACCAGTTGCTGATCCTGAGCCAGGTGATCCTGAGCATGCAATTGCCCTTCGCCATAATCCCGCTGATCCACTTCACCAGCGACCGCCAGCGCATGGGCGCCTTCGCCAACAAGTTGTGGGTACTCGTGCTGGCGTGGCTCACCGCGGCCGTCATCGTCGTGCTGAATGTGCGCCTGGCGGGGATGGCGATCGCCGAGTGGCTGGCGGCGGCAGGCGAGTGGAAGACCGCCGTGTGGATCGCCGTGATCGCGGTCTCGGCCGGCTTCCTGTTGCTGCTGTTATGGGTTACGATGGAGCCGCTGATGAGCCGGTGGACGCGCAAGTACGGACGGGCGCCGGTGGAACTGCCCGAGCCCGCGGGCGCGGAAATCGCCGCCCCCGTGTATCACCGGATCCTCGTGCCCCTGGACCATACGGCGCTCGACCGCCTGGCGGTGAGCCACGCCGCCGCCATGGGCAAACTGCACGGAGCGCGCATCTACCTGCTCCACGTGGAGGAAGGGGTCACCAGCCAGGTGTACGGGCCGGCGGCATCCACGGCGGAAGTGGAGTTGGGCGGGCAATACCTGGAACGCATCGCCCAATCCCTGCGCGATCAAGGGGTTAGCGTGGAGACCGCGATCGCGCATTCGGCCTCGCCCACCAAGGAAATCCTGCGTTACGCCAAGCAGATCAACCCCGACTTAGTGATCATGGGCGCGCACGGCCACGGCGGACTCAAGGACCTGATCTTCGGCACCACCATCAGTCCCGTGCGGCATCATCTGGACGTGCCGATGCTGATCGTGCGCCCTGGCAAGAGCTGAAAGCGGGAAAACCGGGGACAGACAGGACCGCCAGCGAATTTCCGGCAAAGTGCGCCGGAAATCCATGGCAGTCTTGTCAGTCCCGGGGTCCCCCGCCACCTGGGACAGGCTGTCACAAAGCTGTGTCACAGGGGAACAGACAAAAATCCGGTAACGACTTAACTAATGTGGTATCAATAGGATTAGCTGGCATACTACCTGCTCTTATGGGTTGCGTGAAGCGCTACCTCCTCATGCTCGCGATGGTTGTGACGTCATGCGCCTTGCCGCTCGAGTGCGCCACCTTGGAACGGCTGTCGCTCGACGACATGATCAACCGCAGCACCATAATCGTCCGCGGAAAGGTCACTGCATCCTGGGCCGCCTTCACCGGTTCGGTCATTTATACGCACTATCAGATTCAAGTCAGCGAGCAGTTCAAGGGCGCCGGCCGGAATTCCGTCGAAGTCATGACTCCGGGCGGCACGGCCAAGGGGCTGACCTCGAGCTACTCCGGTTCGCCCGTGCTGAACCAGGGCGACGAGTTCGTGTTCTTCCTGTGGACCAGCAAGGGCGGCATCACCTGGATCACGGGGCTCACGCAGGGGCTGTTTTCGCTAGCCGGCGAGGGCGGCACGGACCGCACGGCCACGCGTTCCGCCAGCCGCGAACTGATGCTGGACCGGCAAACGTCGCGGCAGGTGAAAGACAGCACGCTGAGCATGAAATTGAGCGACCTGCGGTCGCGCATTGCGGCCACCCTGGCCGCGCCAGGCGGGGTGAAATAATGCGCGCCACGCGCCTTGCCCGGCTTGGCACCTGCGCCGTCATGGCGCTCGCCCTGGGGACACCGGCCCACGCCTACTACCACTACGTACACTACGTGACCGGCGGCCGCA
>JADGNT010000629.1 GCA_017883345.1 Candidatus Solibacter sp.
CCAGCCGCGATACCGACTTCCAAGCTGCATGCGAGCCCTCCGTGGCACTCTACGAGTCAACCCGCTCCGGCTCCGACTCATCTTCGTCGTCGCGGTCGATACGGTCCTCGCGATTCTCTCGCTTTTCCTGCTCGATGCGCACCTCGCGTTCTTCGCGCTCCTCGCGACCGTCGCTCATGCATCCTCCCCCCTTCAGTGTACGCCGGCTTGGTAAGGGGTGCCGCGATCCGCTCGCGTCTGCGGGCCGGATTACGCCGAACTTACACAAAACATCGTCGATGGTCCGGCAACTGTTCCATGAGTTCCTGCGGCCCCTTTCAGATTCAAGGCCTGCGCGATTCCAAAGCCAGCGCCATGTGCGGGCCATCGGCCAACCCCGCCGTACCGCCCGGTCCTGAGCCGGGAAGGTGAACCCACGCCGGGCAGTCCCGATCCGGGAAACTCTGCAGGTCCCTGTGGCGGCTGCTTTGCGGGCGCTGTAGCCGATTCCGGGACGGGATTGGTGCCGATCTACCCTTACGGGCTCGGCGGGTTCCTGAGGGCCTGCGGCGCCGCACCAGGTACCGAGTAGCGCGCCCGTCCGTCCACTCCGCCTTCAGGGCAACTGGGAGCCGAAACCTTCGGCCATCGGAGCAGCGCCTTCAGCCACGCCCCCTGCCCGATCTCCCCTCACTTCACTTCTTGTTTGCGCCTGGCGAACCGGAGTGACGCTCGATGCTGACATTGGAGAAGCTCACCGTGGTCAGCCCCTCGGCATCATGCGCACAAACTCCGATCCCGACGTAGACCGGATCCTCCATCGCGATGGTGACGCCGGAAAAAGCGGTCAGCTTCCCGTCGGCGGACCCCGTGTAGGCGGTGAACCGGTTGCCGCTGCGCTCGATGCGAAGACGCGTCGAGCCATGTTCGGCCGCGGTCACGTCCGCTGTCTTTCCTCCCGCCGTGGCTCGGTATTGCAGTGTGATGTGTCCGTCGGCGTGGATGGCATTATCGGCGTAAGCCGACGCTGGGTCGAGGCTCTGGCGGAAGATCAAAACAGCCTTTTCCAAAGGGGCCTTACTGCTCCAGGGGAACTGGATGTCGGCGGTCAAAGTCGCGTCCCCGGACACTCGAACCCAACTGAAATGGAAGTCATCGGCGGCGCCCCACATATCGGCTCCGCCGCCCGTCACGCGATAGAGGTTGCCGGCCGGCTCGTAAACCGTCGAGCCCGCTTTCGTCTTTCCGACATCCGAAGTGCCCTCAAAAATGCTGCGCGCTCCGCTCGGGCGTGGCTGCGCCACAACCATCCCCGCGCCAGCCAGCGTGAAGGCGACAATCTCTTTGAAACCTTGAAAAATCATCATTGTAAGTAGGACCAAATCCAGTATAGAGGAGCCGGCCTTGCCGCGGATATCGGCGGACGCGTACGATGCAGGCTCTATGAGACCGTGTTGCTTCATCCTTCTGCTCACGGGCTGCGCGGCCGCCCAGGTCCAGCCGTCAGGCGGCACCATTGCATTCGCCCGCGGATACGTGCCCTCGTTCGCCGCTTTCGTTCCCGCGCAGGCCCATTGTGCAAGCCGGATCGACGACGCCGTTTGCGCTACGATCCCGTGCTGGTCCATGACTTCGATAACTGCGCGTCATACCCGACGTTCCGTTCTGTCCCGCGGGCAAGTAGTGGCACGGCGGCAGCCAACCCGGTTTCTCGCCATTGCAGATGTTACCGGCCTGTTCAAACTAGGCGCCACATCCACTCGATCCCGCCTCCCACGCAGTGAAATGCCCGGCGTGGCCCGCGACTCCGGGAGCTACTCTGTCTCGCGGCACGGCACGGTGCGTTCATTCTACGCAAGGTGCGCGGCCGGCGACGAATGGGAACCGGTCACCGTGGGCGCCCGGATTGTCTCGGAATGCTACAGTGATCTCGTGTTGCGCATCCCCTGGTATGTCGCCTGGCCGCTCCTCATCGCCTTCGGCGCGCTGGCGCTGCATTTCGTGGCGGTTCGTTCCGTCTATTTTCCAGTCAGGCACCCGGAAGGGTTTTGGAGCCTGCAGGCCCAACTCGGAGCAACCGACGTCTGGCTCGACTCGACGGATCGTGTCCGTATCCATGGCTGGTTTGTCGCCTGTCCCGGGAGCCGCCGCGTCACCCTCTTCTTGCACGGCAACGCCGGCAACATCACGCATCGCGGTCAGCGCTTCCGTGAGATTACGGCTGCCGGCTCCTCTGTTCTGATGATTGACTATCGCGGCTACGGCAAAAGCACCGGCAGACCGTCGGAGGATGGGCTCTATGCCGACGCTAAGGCCGCGTATGAGTACCTTCTGAAGACCAGTCGGCCCCAGGAGATCATAGTGCACGGCGAGTCGCTGGGCACCGCGGTAGCTGTTGACCTCGCGTCCCGGCACCAGTGTGGAGGGGTCGTCTTGGAGTCAGCCTTTACCTCGGCCAGCGATGTGGCGGGAACCGTCGTGCCAATGATCGGTCCACTGCTCATCAGGAGCTTCGATTCGCGCCGGAAGATCACGCGGGTTGAGGCCCCGATCCTTTTCATCCACGGCAGCGCTGATGATATTGTCCCAATGCGACTCGGCCGAGCGCTGTTCGGAACGGCGCCGGAACCGAAATACTTTTGGGCAATCCCCGGAGCAGGCCACAACGACATCGTCGAGAGCGCTGGTCTGGAGTACCGGGAGCGTTTAAGGTCGTTTTATGAAAGCCTTGCGGGCCGGCCGAGTGAATAGCGGCTGCCTTATCTGAGCCCCGCCGCGGCTTCCAGTCCGACTGCGACCACCTTGACGGGCGCGGACTGCGTCCACAATTCGGGGATACGCGCGAATCACGGCCGCCGTGGGTCCAGGCGTGGCCGTTCATAGACCGAAGCAGAGGATATTCGGGCCGGCGGCCACCGCGATGTACTGGTTGCCGCCGAAGGTAAAGGTCATGGGCGAGGCTTTCATGCGAACGTTTGTCGGGAATTGCCACAGCGTCTTACCGTTCCGCTGATCTGCTGCCGTAAAGCCGCCGTTTGGCTGGCCGTAGAAGATCAGACCTCCAGCGGTGGCGAGTACGCCCGACCAGGTTTTGGCGCGCGCGGGCCCAGGCTGCGGAACCTCCCAAACGATTTCGCCCGTCTCAATGTTGACGGCGCGCAGGAACCGTTGGCCTGTCTGATCGGGGTAGCCGGTCGGCTTGCCGATGCATTCTTCCAGCGCCATGAAATAGTAAAGGCGCGTTTCGGGGGAGAACGCGGTTGAGTCCCAATTGGCGGCGTCGCTGGGGCAACCGCGGGGATCGATCACTACCGGTCTGCCACCGGGCCCGATGCTCTTAGCCCAGTCGACCCGGCGCAGGAAGGGCTTGGCCAGAAGCAGTTCGCCATTGGTCCGGTCAAGCACATAGAAAAACCCGTTCCGATCGGCGTGAAGCAGGAGTTTAGACGGCTTGCCTTTATAGACGGTGTCGACCAAGACGTTGGGCTCGGTGGCATCACGGTCCTTCAGATCGTGGGGCGTGAATTGATAGTGCCATTTGAGGTCCCCGGTCTTGGCGTTGAGCGCGAGAACGCAGTTGGTGTAAAGGTTGTCCCCGGGACGGTCACGGTCGTCGCCGTCAGGCCACGGATTGCCGGTGGGCCAGTAGAGGGTGTCGGATGACGGGTCGTAAGAGCCCGTGAGCCAGGTGGAACCGCCCCCTGCAATTGGTTCTTTGCCTTGCCAGGTTTCTATGCCGGGCTCGCCCCGAAGAGGGACGGTCCAGTGCCGCCAGACCAGAGCGCCGGTATCGGGCTTGAAGGCGGCGACGAAACCTCGAATGCCATGATCGGCGCCGGCGACACCTGCGATGACCGTATCGTGGACGATGAGTGGCGCCA
>JADGNT010000630.1 GCA_017883345.1 Candidatus Solibacter sp.
CATGGCAGTTTTTCATGAGCTTTCGCGGGCCGAAGGCCCATCCCAACAGACAGGACTGACAGCGAATTTCCGGCAAAGTCAGCCAGAAATTCATGTCAGGCTTGTCAGTCCCCGGCTCCCGTTTCCGCTCCTTGAGCGGATATCCCGATTCTGCTATCCTCAATAGGTTGAATTCATAACAACATAGCTATCCCGGCGTGCTGCCGGGCCTACCTTGAGAGGTTCACATGTCAGGCCATTCCAAATGGGCAACCATTAAGCATAAAAAGGCGGCCACGGACGCCAAGCGCGGGAAGAGTTTCACGCGTATTATCAAGGAAATCACCATCGCCGCCCGCAGCGGCGGCGACCCGGATGGCAACCCCCGTCTGCGCACTGCCATTCTGGCGGCCAAGGCCGCGTCCATGCCCTCCGACAACATCAAGAAAGCCGTCATGCGGGGCACGGGCGAACTGGAAGGCGGCATGATCGAAGAGGTCATGTTCGAGGGCTACGGCCCCGGCGGCGCAGCCGTACTGGTGAATGTCGCCACCGACAACCGCAACCGCACCGTCAGCGACATCCGCCACGCGTTCTCCAAGAACGGTGGAAATATGGGCGAGCAGGGCAGTGTCGCGTGGATGTTCGAACGGCGCAGCCAGATCTTCGTTCCGGGCGACAAGGCCACCGAAGACCAGTTGATGAACATCATTCTGGATGCTGGAGCCGACGATCTGCGCAACCTTGGCGACCAGTGGGAGATTCTCTCCGATCCGGCGAGTCACGAGAGCGTGCTCAAGGTGCTGGAAACCAACGGCATTCCCCACGTGGATGCGACCATCGCCTGGGTTCCCAAGAACCTGGTCAAGTTGGAGGGCAAGTACGCCAGCGGCATGCTGCGCTTGCAGGAGGCGCTAGAAGACCACGACGACGTGCAGAGCGTCTACTCCAACTTCGATATCGACGAGAAGGAGTTGGAGGCGCTGTCGCAGTAAGGTGCGCGTCCTGGGTATCGATTGCGGCTCGCAACGCACCGGTTACGGCGTAATCGACAGCGACGGGGCGGAACACCGGATGGTGGTGGCGGGGGTGATTTCGACCAGCCCCAAATCGCCATTTGAGAAGCGGCTGCTGGAGATTGCAACCGGTCTGCGCAGTCTGATTCGGGAGTACGCTCCCGAATTTGGAGCGGTGGAGGAAGTGTTCCATGCGGTCAACGCCAAAACGGCGTTGAAGCTGGCGCACGTTCGAGGGGTCGCCCTGTTGGCCATCGCGGAGGCAGGGGTGGGGTTCGCGGAGTATTCTCCGCTGGAAGTTAAAATGAGTGTGGTGGGGTACGGCCGGGCGGAAAAAAGCCAGGTCCAGGTGATGGTGCGGTCATTGCTGCATTTGCCCGAGACGATCGCCAGTGAAGACGCGTCCGACGCGCTGGCCATCGCCATCTGCCATGCCACGCACGAAGCCACCAGCCGCAGGCTGGCTTAGCAGGTGAGTATGAAGTGGCCGTTGATTCTGCTGTTCGCCGGCTCGCTGTATGCGCAGGACGCGCAGCGGTTCTTCTATTCCAAGTCCTTCCCCGGAAGCACCCCCGCCTACGTGCAGGTGACTCTCGAGAAGAATGGCGAGGCAGTGTACCGCGAAGCGCCGGATGACGACCTGCCGCTCGCGTTCAAACTCACCGAGGCCGAGACCGCCGAGGTCTACGCGCTGGTGGAGAAGCTGGATTCTTTCAAGCGTCCCATCGAATCCGGACTGAAGGTGGCGTTCATGGGCACCAAGACCTTCCGCCTCGAGAAGGGCGCGGACAAGAGCGAAGTGCAGTTCAACTATTCCGAGGACGCGAATGCCAAGTTGCTTTGGGAGTGGTGCGAGCGGATGACGGAATCGGCCCAGCACCGCATCGCTTTGGACCAAGCCGCCAAGTACGACAGACTGGGCGTCGTCAAGGCGCTCAACCTGCTGGGTTCCGCCATCGAGCGCAAACGGGTGGTTGGTTTGGAGCAGTACCTGCCCACCTTGGACCGCATCGTCAAGAACGAAAGCTACATGCACGCCGCGCGCGCCCGGGCCTCGGAGATCGCCGAGTTCATCCGCGCCGGCGCGCCGCCCGCGCAGTAGGGCAGGAAGCGGCGAAATCCACGGGCCGCAGTTGCTTGTGGTCTTCGGTGAAGCTATGGTAGCCTGCGGGTTCGATGTGGCTCCCCTTCGGCCGGCGGGATGCGGGCGCGCTCGCCGTAGTTGCGGCATGCGTCGTGGTGGCGTTCTGGAAAATCGCGCTCACTTCGCAGTACACCTTTATCGAAGCGCCCGATATCGGACACCAGGTGTTGCCATGGCTTCAGGTGCAGTCAGCCGCGCTGCACAAAGGCTTGGCGCCACTGCTCTGGGACCCGTACATCGGCGGCGGCCAACCTCTTGCCGGCCAGTTGCAGCCCGCCGTTTTCAGCCCTTTTACGTGGATTCTGCTGGCCACTCCGCCGGACGCGGCCGGACACCTCCGGCTCGAATGGATCCATTGGTGGTTCGTGCTGCTGCACATGCTGGGCGGGTGGTTCGCGTATGCCTTCCTGCGTTCGCTCGAGGCCAGCCGCGGTGGCAGTACAATCGGCGCGGTGTTCTTCGCGGCGGGCGGTTTCGTGGGGAACACTAACTGGCCCCAGATCGCGGCGGGGGCGATCTGGCTGCCGCTGGTCTTCCTGTTCTACCTGCGCAGCCTGCGCGGCGTGCGTCCGGTTGCCGGCGCCATCCTGGCCGGCGGATTTCTGGCGCTTTCGCTGCTCGCCGGACATCATGCCGTGCCGGCATTTGCCGCCCTGGCCATCGTGGCCCTCGGCGCCGCCGCCCCGGTCCTCGGCCAGCTCCCATGGCGCGCAGCCGCCCTCCGCACCGTCATCGTGTTCTCGGTCGCGGGGTGCGGCGCCGCGGTGCAGCTTCTGCCCGTGGTGGAATACGGCCACTACTCGCTCCGCTGGGTTAACTCCGCCAATCCGATGGACTGGCGTTCCATCGTGCCGTACCCGGTACACCAGGCCCTCGGATGGAGCCCCGCGGAGCTGATCTTCCTGGTCGTGCCGGGTTCGAAGGAGACCATCGTCAACCCCATCGTGGGTGTCGTCCCCCTGGCGCTGGCCGCGGCCGCGTTGCTCGCCGTGCCGCGCCGGCGCGCCACAGCTCCGCTCGCCGGACTCGCTCTTGGCGCGGCGCTCTTCTCACTGGCACGTTTCAATCCGTTTCACGGCGTGCTGTATGCCCTGGTGCCGGGCCTCGACAAGGCGCGCGCGCCGATCATGGCGATGGCCATCGCCGATGTCGCGCTGGCGGCGCTGGCCGCGTTCGGTGTCGACGCGCTGCTGGCGCGCGCCGTTCCCGGCCTGCGCCGCCTGCGCTCCGGCCTCGCACTGGGCGCAGCCTTCCTGTTCCTGCTAGCCCTTTACCCGCCGCCCGTGCTGCGCGGTATCCCGCACGCCAGCGGCCGCACCGGCATGATCGCCATCGTCGGCGTGTTGCTCGCGCTGCTCTTCGCGGCCTGGGATGCGAAGCGCGTGCGGCCCGCGTTCCTCCTGTGCGGAGTGCTGGCGCTCGCCCTGATCGAGATCGGCAACAGCACGGGCTTCGACTACGTGCACGTGGAGGACAAAGCATCGCTGGCCCGGCCGCGCCTGTACCAAACCACAGCCGGCCTCGCCCAGTTTCTCAAATCCCGGGTTGGCAGCGACCGCGTCTCCTATGTTTACGATGACCTGGTATTCAACTTCGGCGATTGGTACGGCGTGGCTTCCTTAGCCGGCTTTCTGCCGAGCGCGCCCGAAGCCATGTGGCGGCTCGGACCGTGGAACCCCCGCGTGCTCGATCTCTACAGCGTGCGCTACTGGATCGGCGTC
>JADGNT010000631.1 GCA_017883345.1 Candidatus Solibacter sp.
GCCCGGACATGATGCCCGGCTAAAATCTGTCGCCGCCGGAGTGCTGGCAGGCGAGGTGCCGGAGCATGCGATTCCGGAGATTGCGAGGATGCTGAGGAGTAGGATCGGATTTCTCAGGACGAGGCCGGAACTCTCGAAAGCATTCTGACAAGCAACGCCGCCGGAACGCAGTCGAGCCGGATCTGCCGCAGGGGGGTACTATTCCGACCCGGACATTGGCGTTAAGTTACGGCTGGCTGACCGATTCCTGGTGGGTTTCGTAACAGCTATCGGCCCTTCTAAACCCAGCGGCGTCAATCGCGGGTAATCATCACGGATATCCTACGCAGAAGATTGCTCATTGGGCTGATCTGAAAATTCCAAATATGTTTGGTTAGGCTTTAGGCTTAAAAATAAGCGCACGGGCGCGACCATGGGCTCGCGCGCGGACGAGGGCGTCCGCCCCACTTTTGGCCAGGTCTCGCGTTGTCAAGAGTCAGGCGGGACAAGACACTAGCGAACCGCGAACGTTACCGTATTGCTGGCGGCACCGTTCACCACGAGCTGAAGCTGATGCGTGCCGGTGGTGAGTGTGGCAGGCACCTGCGCGTTGACCTGATACAGGCCTACGAACCCGGGCGCGAGGCCGGCCCACAACAAGGTCGCGGGCTGGCCGTCGATCAGGACACTGGGCTTCACCGTGGTCTGCGGGGGCGGATTCGCGGGCACGGCGCCGGTGGTGGTGGGCGGCGTAACCGCTCCGAGTCCCGTGCAGTAGATCCCGAGATAGGCGCCGGCGGCGATGGGTTGGCTGGACGTCACCGGCGCGTAGGTTACGGCGTCGATCACCGCCGCGTCTCCCGTGCCGCTACCGTTGAGGGTGAAGATTCCCGGACCAGCCGCGCCAACCGTCAACTGGGTTAGCGCGATCCCCGACTTCGAAGTCACCTCCGCGATGGCGCTGCCGGCGGCCACCTCGAACGGCAATTGCGCATTGACCTGTTGCGGCGATGCGAAGTAGAGCGGCGCTGGAATGCCGTTGAAGGTCACGCTGGTGTCTCCCAGGGTAGTGGGCAGCGGAGCGGCGCTGAATTGATTGGTCCCGGCGGACAGGCTGGCGCCGAAAAGGCTGACGATCGCGCCTGGCGCGACCGCATCGGTGTGGTAGCTGGCGGCATTGGTCACCGCGTTATGGGGATTGGGCGGCGACTGCCAGGCGCGCAGCAGATCGGCCGCCGGTTTGCCTCGCGGGTTGTAATCGGTATCGGTAGCGGAGGGCGTGGGTACCGGCCATGCCCACCAGAAGAAGCCCTTCATCCAGGAGGACCACTGGCTCCACACGGTGAAGGCGGCGTCCATGCAGTTGCGCTGCTCGGTGGGATCGTACGCCCCCACATGGCTGTAGTTCCAGGGCTCGGTATTTGCGCCGGCGGAGCTCTTGTAGCCGATTTCCGTGAAGACGATCGGTTTCTGATGCGCGTTATAGAAGTTGGTGACGGTGGCCACCAGGTCCAAGCGGCTAGAATTTTGTCGCCAGGCGGTCACCAGTTGGGCCAGCGTGGGGTCATTCCGATTGGTCAGCGCAAAGTAGCCGTCGAGGCCGATCAGGTCGAGGCGGTCCCAGAAGGAAACCGATGTGAACTCGTCGCCCGCCGATGTCGCGTTGGCGGCGTAGGTCAGCGCACCTTTATATACGCCTCGGATGGCGTCGATCACGCTGTACCAGCGAGCCTGGTTGGCCGCGCCGCTGACGGTCTTCAGCTCGGTGCCGATGCAGAGCATTTCGACCCCCAGGGAGTCAGCCATTTGCGCGTAATGAACCATGAATTGGGTATAGTTCGAAAACCAGGTGTCGGGATCGGTAGGGTTGATGTTGCCTCGCCACGAACTGGCCGCATCGTTCACGTCGACGTGGGGCTTCAGCATCACCTTGATTCCCTTGTTGTGGAATTCCTGAATGGCTTGCTTGACCGCGGCGTCGGTCGGGGTCTGGGTGGAGCTGGGCGCCATGGCGTTGGCCGTGATGCTGGGCTGATACCAGGTGACCAGCACCCCCGCCCAATTGGCATTGGTGGCGGCGAAATCGTTGCGCGACGCAGTGGCGGTGGCATAGGTGTACTCGTCGAACCACCAGGAGACGTGGGTGATTCCGTAAAATTGGAAGCCGCCGTTGCTCTGGGCGCCGGCGGGCGGCAACCAAACCGCTGCGCACCCCAAAGCGAGAACGCAAATTGCAGGCAGACGAAACCGGCGCTTCGGCCGGCTCATTTAGGCACTCCCGTATGAGTGAGGCACGAACTGGCCGCGGTGATTATGTCTCCAGCCTTAAGACCGTTACTACCGCCAACCGGCTTGCCGGCCGAGCACGCCGCCATCGCGGGGCAACTGTTGGGGCAGCCCACGATTTCGGTGACCCGGAGACGATAGTCATTCCTGTCGATGGCCTCCACGACACCGCAATAGCCGTCGCCCTTCCATGGTCTGACGCAGACTTTGTCGCCCACCGATCTGCCCGACGCGCGGGCGCCGGACCGGCGCAGCAGGGCGGCAAGCTCGGTGTGACCCTCGCGTTCGGCGGCTTCGAGCGCCGTCCCCGCGCCCCGCTCGCTGATGTTGGGATCGGCGCCCGCCGAAATCAGCAGCCGCGCGATCGCGATCCGTCCGCGGATGGCCGCTTCGATGAGTGGCGTTCGCCCGCCGGACGATGTGAGGTTGGGATTGGCGCCCGCCGCGAGGAGCACGCGCACGGCATTCAGATGCCCAGCAGCCACCGTCTCGATGAGAGGACGGTTGCCGTTGCCGTCACGCTGGTTCGGATCGGCGCCGAAGTCCAGGAGCGACCGGAGCTTGGCCAGATCGCCTTCGCGCGCGGCTTTTTGAAACGCCGTTTCCGGCGCGGTCGAGGCGCCAGGCGCTTGACCCAGGGCCCCTCCGATCATGACGAGTGCCGACAGCCCGGCCCGTATGAGGCGGATAAGGGATGAGTAACATTTCACGGCCAGAGCATACCAGCATGCTGTCGCAGTGTCAAAGTGTTCCGGCAAGTGTTCCGCCGAGGCGGATCGAGGACGACTGGGTATGCTGTCGTCCGCTCATTGGGGAGGAGGACCCAACCAGCAAGTTTCGGGTCGAACGGCCGGCTGGGCAGAAGCCGGTCTGAAGGGTGAACCGCGACGCGATTTACTCTCGCCTTGTCGCCAAGGATTTACTGATTCCCGGCGAGAACAGCCCATCGCACCGGCAATTCAGCAGCGAGGTCCCGCTGAGAGCTTATTTTAACGCCTATGTCCGACCCAGATGAGTATCCCCACCGGTTATGCGTTCCATCAGATCCCGATACCACTGGACGAAATACAGAAGGTGTTTGCGAACCCGGGTCAGCAGGCCAGCCGGCAGCGCAAATTGCAGCCTTGATGCCGCTGGCGCGGGCCGCGACGCACGCTGGATCAGCCGCTGTCGGAACGCCTCCATCGCGCGTTGAAAGGCCAACTTCGATTACATGGAATCCAGGGGCATCGGTTGCTCCATGGCGGAGGCGCCGGCGGCCGAGAGCCGTGCCTCCATTTCGCGGTAATGTTGTACGAATTCAGGCCCCGCGGCCTCGGGAAACTCCAGCACTCCCGCATCGAATAATGACAAAAGGCCGTACCGGAGACAGTGTTACATGAACCGTGAGCGACCATCACCGCCAGCAAACCCCCATATCGCGCATGCTTCGTCGAGGGCGCCGACCTCTTCCTGGGTGAGCCGGACTTCGACCGGATAAAGTTGTGCCATTGCGGATCATCTAGGAACCCAATCTCAAGCCCCCCTCGGTGATATGGGGATTCGCAACAGTAATGCCGCACCCACCTTTGCCCGCTACGCAAGTGAGCA
>JADGNT010000053.1 GCA_017883345.1 Candidatus Solibacter sp.
GAATGCGTAGGACAGAAGAAATTGCGCAATCGAAAGGGACGCCGTTCTTACCCGCGGGCGGCTTGGGGCAGGCCGCGAACATTCCCGTGCCGGAAGGCCGAAACTGTCATAGGCCACTAAAGGGCTATGTGCTTGACTCAGGGGTAGCGCCCCTACAGATCGTGGTCCCGGCGTCCCGCCGGCGGCCTAATGCGCTCGTCTGCGTGTGGCCGGTGGGCCGTAGTGCGCGCACAGCGAAGCCGCAAAGCAGGGAGGGCCTTTTTTGCATGGCACTCTCCGCCAAGAGTGCCGCTGAAAGGCCCGTATGGCACGATGCCGCGCCCTCTCGCGCATCTGTAATGGGCGTGCGACAGTGCGGTACCCCAAGGCGTTGGGCCTACCTGAGTCAACCACATAGCCCTTTGCCACTATTTGCGTACAAACGCCCGGACCCCATTTGAAAAAGCTTGCGGCATTAGGCTGAAGCCCGCCCCACATGAAAAGAACATGTCCACTCGGTCACAGACCTAGATTCCGTCACCCTTCTTCTTGGCGGCGGGCATGACAATTTTCGAGACGGTGATCGTGTCGCCGCTCATCTCGCCCGTCAACCTCACCGTGTGACCGGCGTGCTCCTGCAACGCCGCGAAGTCCTGGTTGCCGACGTTGTAAACTTTGCCGGCGCTGACGAATACGTACTTAGCGTTGTGGTCTTTCACGCAGGCCAGGGTGCAGTCGCGATCGGACATCATTTTGGCGCCATGCTCGGCGGAAGTGTTGTGCTTGGCGCCGCACATACTATCGCTGATTTTCCCCGTCCAGGTTTTGTCAGCGGCGGAGGCGCAGATCGCTCCGAGCATAGCCACCGCAACTGCAATACATAAGTGTTTCATCGAGTCTCCTTATAGTCGTTTACGTGGCGACAGGGGGACAAACAGACAGCCCCTCTCCTGCTCAGGATAGGACGCTGGCCGGCGCCTCGTCTGGTCGAAATCGCACACGACCTCACTGGGCGTTGCTCCAGAGAGGACTCAACTGGACTGTCCCGTACCGCGCCTGACGCTGCTCTTCTTCGGCGCGGCCAAGGATGTTCCGGAAGCAGCAAAAATGGTCACCGCCGGGACAGCCTGCCTACACTTCACAATCCGAGCCAACGGCCAAAACAAGGCACTGCTTTCAAGCCGTGCGACCCCTGAAGAAGTGCATCACCAAAGAAATCACTGCAATGATTAACAAAAGGTGAATCAGCCCACCGGCAACGTGGAACGCGAAAAATCCCAGCAGCCACAGTACAAGCAAAACAGCAAATAGCGTCATGAACATTGAAATCTCCTTCGTACGTTTAGGTTTCCGTCCGTCACGCGTGACGGGCATTTGGTTGCTCCAGCCGCCCCCTTCGGCGGCGACTGAAGCGAAAGGGCCGGCGGCGCCAGTCTATAGCGAACCGCTACCGGAACGGGTGCGCGGACTAGCGACTCTGTGGTCGTACGCGGTCTCTGAAAGCGGATCGCGGGCCAGCGGTTTGTCCGTTTTCCCGTAGTCGGAGCTGGCCTCTCCGGCGGAGGCGATATCTTCGGCGCCAGTCTGTTTCAGAATGTCCTCCGCGCGCGCCACCCACTCCGAGTTGTCGCAATGAACGGAAACCAGAATGCCGCCCTGCCGGACGCGGCCGTCATAGCGTTTGGCTTCATATTCCGGGATACCCATACCGACCAGGGCTCCAACGAATCCGCCGACCGCGCCCCCCGCGCCCATACCGGCGAGCGCCGCCACGATCGGTCCCGCTGCGATAAACGGGCCGAGGCCTGGAATCGCCAGCGCCCCGATTCCAACCAGCAGGCCCAGCGTACCGCCGATGGCTCCACCCGCGCCTGCTCCCGCGGCGGCGCCTTCCGGAGCCTTGGTGTTCTTCTCGTGCGCGAAGTCTTTGCTCCCCTCGTTGTCGGGGAACAGTACCGAGATGTCCTCACTCCTGAATCTGGCCGCGAGAAGGGCGTCAATTCCCTGCTCGACCTGAACCCGATCGGAATAGAGGCCGAATGCTGCCGTATTCTTTCCTGCCATATGCATTTCTCCTTTGCCCGCGGCGACCACGGCACGGGGGCTATGGCCGACCCCATTCCCGGAGCACGAGTCAGGCCAACGTACTCTTTCGTTGGGTCGATTCGCCAGCCGATGCGTCGCGCGCCTGGTTTGGAGGGCATGGAATCCGGCGAGTGACGATATGTGGTCACGTGACCAGGAGTGGTCGAGCTGCCCAAGGCGGAGCCTTCCCGCGAGAATAGACTCGCGCAGTTTGTGTGACTCCGGGGTGGCGTGGAGGTGGAGGGAATCGGTGCTTAACCGTTGTGGGGAAGGCTGACCAGGAATACGCCTGGCAGGATACGCCCCATTTTCGTCGTGTGCCCGAAAACGGTTAAGCACCCGGAGGGAATCGGCTTCACCGCGGGACGTGAAAGCGAATTACAATCCGGGTGTGCCGGAATTACCGGGAGGGTATCGGATGAGTTGGGAGCGGGGCGCGGGGGGATTATCGGTCGAGCTGTCTTTCCCATACGGGTTTCCCAAGCCCGGCACGTATCGCATCTTCGTGCGGATGAAGCGGGGCGGAAGGGTGCTGACCGGCGCCTTTACCACGAAAGTAGAGGACTGACTCTTGAATACCGTCAAAGGGAAGAGCGTTCTGATCACCGGCGCGGGCCGTGGCATCGGCAAACGCCTGGCTATGGGATTTGCGGCCGAGGGCGCGTGGGTGGGACTGTTGGCGCGCACCCAGCCGGAACTCGATCTGGCCAAGCTGGAGATCGAACAGGCGGGCGGCAAGGCGTTGCGCCTGCGCGCCGATGTGCGCGATCCCGAAGAACTGGCGCATGCGGTGGACCGTATGCGGAGTAGCTTCGGCGGGTTGGATATCCTGATCGCCGCCGCCGGCGTGCAGGGTCCGATCGGACCGTTTCTGTTGAGCAAACCGAAGGCGTGGAACGAGACGGTGGAAATCAACCTGATCGGCGCGGCCAATGCCTGCCGGGTGGCGCTGCCTCCGATGATCGAGAAGCGGTCGGGCAAGATCATCCTGATCTCGGGCGGCGGCTCGGCGTATGCGCGCCCCAATTTCAGCGCATACGCGGCATCCAAAACGGCGGTGGTGCGCTTTGGGGAGAATCTGGCGGCGGAGGTCAGCGATCACAACGTGCAGGTGAACATCATCGCGCCCGGCGCGGCGTACTCCACGATGACCGATGAGATTCTGCGCGCGGGAGAAGAGAAGGCGGGCCGCAAGGAAATCGAGGACGCGGAAAAGGTGCGGGTCACCGGCGGCGTCCCGGCCGAGAAGCAGATTGCCCTGGCGTTGTTCCTGGCCAGCGAGCGGAGCAATCACATTAGCGGAAAACTGATCCACGTGAATGACGATTGGAAGCGCTTCGAGCAGGAGAACATGAAGCCGGAACTTTACACGCTGCGGCGAGTGCAGAAGATTTGAGGCCCGGATGGCCCTAAAAGGCCACTGCGGGCCATCCGTGTCCCGCTTTTGGTTGTGGGCTTATTGAATCTGGGTAGTTAGGCCGAAGCGGGCTATGTCAGACCCGTTTGGTTGTTTAACCCGGTGCGAAACACCTCCTTCCTGTTTCCATTGTGCCCGACGGGTGCCTGGAAACAGGCTTGGCGGCGTGCGGAAATTGGCTCCAACGCTATGAAAAAGCGGGAGAAAAATAAATTCCATGTTTGGGTCACCGATCAAAGTCCGTACGCCCTGCTTCGCTGTGGGGCGCGATGCTAAAATACTTGCTTCATTCACCAGGAGGTGGTTCGCTTGGAGGTAATTAAGGCACTCTTGAGCTTTCTCGGTTACGTCTTTCACGGCTTGCTGTGCCTGATACTGTTCGCCATGTCCGGCCTCGCGATGGCCGCCGGCGCCCAGACGCTGCAACTGGGCATGCTTCCCTTGACGGGATCCACGCTGCTGTACGCGGTGTTCTTCGGTGCGTTGTTCGGCTTGGTGACGGTGATCCTG
Organism: Candidatus Solibacter sp.; assembly: GCA_017883345.1. Classification (GTDB taxonomy): domain Bacteria; phylum Acidobacteriota; class Terriglobia; order Bryobacterales; family Bryobacteraceae; genus Solibacter. The sequence goes on from JADGNT010000053.1 coordinate 3,992, forward strand.
GCCATCCAGGGCCGGGTGCGCCCGTTGTTTTTCGTGTGGAGCCTGGTGGTGATGCTTCTGCTGCTGAAGGGCTACATCTTCAGCGGCTATCGCTTCAGCCCGGGCGAGTTCCCGATAGCGATGTGTCTGATTGTGGGGTCGATGATCGCGCTGATCGGCTCCTGGGTGCAGATGGGCCGCAAGGCGGGGGCGCGGCGGTAACGGGCCGGCGGTGTCCGAGCTTCGCTCGGATCGACAGGCGGACCCGGAGGGTACCCCGGCCTGTCCCACCAAGACCTGAGAGTTTTGAAAACGGACAGCGGGTTTTCGAAAACGGACATCACGTGACTACCGGCCGGACGCCAATCCCGCAAAGCTCCTGTATTCCCCCATAGAACGTAAGAACCTTCTGTGGAAAGGCAATTGCACGGAAGCCGGGTTCAGCTCCAGGGAAAAATGAGTTATCTCCGAACTGCCTTCGCCGTGGTCCTGCTTGCCTCAGGCTCGACCATGTTTGGTCAATCGTCTGAAGTTTCCATCCAAACGCCACCGCCGCCGAAGTATGTGGGGCGCTTGCTGAAGCCTTTCCATCTGGAAAGACGGGCGGTGGCGACGGCCAAGCTGAGCAACTCGCCGCGGCTGGAATCGCTGGTGCGCGGGGGGAATCTCTATCTTTCGGTGCAGGACGTGATCGCGCTGGCGCTGGAGAACAATCTGGATATCGCGGTGCAGCGCTACAGCCCGTTCCTGGCGCGCGAAGTTTTGCGGCGCGCGGAGGGCGGCGGGTTTCTGCGGCAGGTGGACACGCCGGTTGCCGCCGGACCCACCAGCGTGAGCACGGCGGGAATCAGCATCAACGGCAATGGCCTGGGCGGCGGCGGCGGCCTGGGCGGCGGCGGCGGAATCGTCAGCCAGATCGGGCCGGTGCCTCCCAGCCTGGATCCCAGCCTGTATCTGGGCGCCAGCGCCGGGCACAACACCACACCGTTGACCAACACCCTGTTAAATCAAACCACGGCCTTGACGCAAGGTTACCGGCAGTTTGTGTTTCAGTACGCGCAGCAATTCCAGACCGGGACCAGCGGGAGCGTCACGTTCGTCAACACGCGCAGCCTGCTCAACAGCTCCACGCCGCTCTTTAACCCCTCAATCAGCGGATACTTCGACGTGCAGGTCAACCAGAACCTGCTGCAAGGGATGAGCGTGGGCGTCAACAACCGCAATATCCGGGTGGCGAAGAACAATCTGAAGGTGAGCAATCTGCAGGTGAAATTGCAGGTGGTGACGACGGTCAGCGCGGTGCTCAACCTGTACTGGGACCTGGTGAGCTTCAACGAAGCGGTGCGCATCAAGGAGCAGGCGCTAGGCACTGCGCAGAAGCTCTACGACGGCAACCAGAAGCAGGTGGAGATCGGGGCATTGCCGGCGATTGAAGTGACGCGCGCCGCGGCGGAGGTGTCGGCCAGCAAAGAGGACCTGCTGATCGCGCAGACCAACCTGGCGCAGCAGGAGATTGTGCTGAAGAACGCGCTCAACCGCAACAGCATGCAGAACGTATGGCTGGATGACGTACACATCATCCCGCTGGACCACATTGAGGTGCCGAAGACGGAGGAGATCCGGCCGGTGGCGGACCTGATTCAGGAAGCCGCGGAGAACCGCCTGGAGATTGAGCGCAGCCAGATCAATCTGGACAGTTCGAAGATCCTGCTGAAGGGCGACAAAAACGGTATGCTGCCGAACCTGCAGGCCTTCGCGGAGTTGACCAACCACGGACTGGCCGGCCCGTCGAACCCGCTGTACAACAATTGCTGCGGCGCGCCCAACGCGTATTTCATCGGCGGCGACGCCAATGTGCTCGCGCAGATTCTGCGGCGCAATTTCCCGGACTACTCGGCGGGCTTCGCGCTGAATATTCCGTTCCGCAACCGGGCGTCGCAGGCCGACTACGTGACGGACCAACTGCAACTGCGGCAGACCGAACTACAGTTGCAGCGCACGCTGAACCAGGTGCGCGTGGACGTGAAGACGGCGGTGATCGGACTGCAACAGGCGCGGGCGCGGTATCAGACCGCGGTGGATACGCGTACGCTGGCGGAAGAGAGCCTCAAGGCCGAGCAAAGCCGGTTCCATTATGGGGTGGCGACGGTGGCGCAGGTCATCCAGTCGCAGAAGGACCTGGCGCAAAGTCAGGACGGCGAAGTGCAGGCCATGGCCAATTACACGCACGCACGGATCGCGTTCGACATGGCGATGGGGCGCACGCTCGAGGTCAACCACATCTCGATGGAGGAAGCGCTGGCGGGGCAGGTGCAAAGGGAATCGATTATCCCGGCCACGCTGCCGGCACGGGGGGTGGGGAAATGAGGATGTCCCTTCACCGTAGCGTAGCCTTCCAGGCTGGGGTGCCCTCTGGGCCGACCCCATTCTTGGGGGCATTCTTCGGCGGGAACGGTCTGCTGCGCATCCTGCTTGCCGGGACGTGCCTGGTGGCGGAGTGCGGCGCGCAGAATCTGCCGTTCACCGTTGAGAAGCCGCCAGGGCCGGCGATCCTGCGGCCTTACCGGGCGCAGACGGTGCCGGGCGTGCGGCTGAACAATTCCGGCCGGCTGAACAGCCTGCTGCGGGCGGGAAAGCTGTACCTGACGGTACAGGATGCCATCGCGCTGGCTATAGAGAACAACCTGGGGCTGGAGACGGACCGGTACGGTCCGCTGCTGGCGCAATCGAGTTTGGAACGGGCGCGGGCCGGAGGGCCGATTCGCGGGGTGCCGAGCGCGAGCGCGCAGGTTTCCAGCGTCAATGCGGGCGTCGGCGTGAACGGCAGTACGCAGAGCGCCGGATTGGGTGGCGGCGGGGGAAGCGGCAGCGGGGGGGCGAGCGGCAACGCGGCGATCCAGCAGGTGGGCGCGATCACGCCGAATCTCGACCCGGTTCTGCAAAGCACTACTACCCAGGCGCACCTGACGCAACCGCAGGCCAACACGGTATTGAGCCAGACGAATGCGTTGATCCAAGGTGTGCGCACCACGAATACGACCTTGCAGATGGGGTTGCTCAGCGGGGGGGTGGTGCAGTACCGCAATTACGAGCAGTCTTTCCAGGAAAATGCGCCGAGCGATATTCTGAATCCGGCGGTGGGCCCGCACATGGATCTGGCGTTCCAACACAGCCTGTTGCGGGGCTTCGGCGTCAAACTGAACGACCGGGGTATCCGTATCGCGAAAATCAACACGGGGGCGTCGCTGGAATCGTTCCGGTCGCAATTGCTGGATCTGGTGGCCGACGTTCTCAACAGCTATTGGGACTTGGTGTCGGCGGGCGACGAATGGAAGGCGCGGCAGCGCTCCGAAGAGAACGCGCGGAAGTTCTACGAGGACACGCGGAAGGAGATTGCGGCGGGAGCGATTCCGCGCGTGGAGTTGTCGCGGGCGGCGGCCGAGGTGGCCACGCGGCGGCAGGATCTGGTGGTTTCGGAGGCCAACTTGCGGCAGCGCGGGAACGCGCTGAAAGAGCTGCTGGTGCGCACGCCGGACGCGGCCCTGGACGGGGCGGAAATCATCACGCTGGACCGCATCGAGATTCCCGACACGGACGATCTGCCTCCGCTGCGGCAACTGGTGGCTCTGGCGATGGCCAAGCGGCCCGATGTGGCGGTGTCGAAGTTGCGGGACCAGACGGCGGAGATCTCGCTGGCGGGGACGGAGAACCCGCTCTTGCCCAGCGTGCAGGTGACCGGGCAAACCTTCAACCGGGGCGTGGCCGGGACGCCGCAAGTGAGCGGCGGCGGCGCACCGAACCCGTATTTCGTAGGCGGATACGGCACGGCGCTGGGGCAGGTCTTGCGGCGCAATTTCCCCAATTATTCGGCCAGCGTCTCGTTTTCGGCCCGCTTGGGGAACCGGACGGCGCAGGGGGATTACGGGATCGACCAACTGCAATTCCGGCAGTCGCAGATTACCGGGCAGCGCGACACGAATGCCATCGTGGTGGACATTTCGGCGCGCATGAGCGCACTGCATCAGGCGCGCGCGCGCCACTCGGCGGCGGTCAATACGCGGACGCTACAGGAGCAGTTGCTGGCGGCGGACCGGCAGAAATTCTCGTCGGGGATGGCCACCTTCAACGACATCATCAACGACCAACGGGCACTGGTAGCGGCGCAGATTTCCGAGGTGAATGCGCTGGCGGCGTACGCGCACGCGCGGGTGTCGCTGGACCAGACGCTGGGCGAGACGCTGGAGCGGAACAACGTGTCGCTGGACGAAGGACTGAGCGGGCGGGTGGCGCGGGAATCGAAGGCGCCCGAGGTGGGGGTGGGGGCGAAGGAATAGGTCAGGTTCGAGCCGCCCACGTTGCACTTGCTACCATGAAAGAGGCCGCGCGCCGCTTCGCCAATGCCGATTCCGGAGGTTCATCATGACCGATGCCCGTCAGAATGCTCACCGGTTGATTGACCGCTTGCCCGATCTACAGATCTCGGCGCTGGTGGGATTGCTGGAAACGATTGTTGATCCCGTTGCCGCCGCCCTGCGTAATGCGCCCATTGATGACGAGCCAGAAACGGAAGAGGAAAGGCAGGCCGTAGCCGAAGCGCACGACTGGCTCAAACGCAATGGCAAAGGCATTCCGCATGCGGAAGCCATGCGGCGGCTGGGACTGGAGTGAAGGAAGTCGAATGGACCGGGCCGGCGCTGGAGGATATGGCGGTGCTCGATATGGGCATCGCCCGCCGCGTCAAACAGGCCCTCGAACGCTTCGCAGAAACCGGCGCCGGCAACGTGAAAAGGCTTCAGGGCATCGACCCGCCCCAGTACCGCCTCCGTGTCGGCGACTACCGGGTCCGCTTCCGCCAGGACGCGGAAACCGTCCGGGTTCTCCGTGTCCGCAACCGCCGCGAGGCCTATCGCTGAATCGTCGAAACGCCACCGTATACCACCCAGGTATCCTGGATGTTGGGCATGCATAAGGCGATTCTCTTCGATCTCGGCAGGGTACTGATCAATTTTGATTTCCAGCGCGGGTACCGGGCGCTGGCGGGGCTTTGCCCTTACGCGGCGGAAGAGATTCCGCGGCGGTTGGCCGGCACGGGGCTGGTGGAGCGGTTTGAAACCGGGCTGGTGGAGCCGCGCGATTTTGTGGACCAGATGCGCCGGATTCTGGATTTGAAGGTGGACTTCGACCAATTCCGCGCGATCTGGAGCAGTATCTTCACCGACATCCTGATTCCCGAGAGCATGCTGGAGGGGTTGGGGCGGCGGTACCGGCTGGTGCTGGTTTCGAACACCAACGCACTGCACTTCGAGATGATCCGGCAAACCTACGGGCACCTGTTGCGCCACTTCGACGATCTGGTGCTGTCCTTCGAAGTTCACGCCATGAAGCCGCGGCCGGAGATTTTCCAGGCGGCGGTGGAGCGCGCCGGCTGCCGGCCGGAGGAGTGCTTTTATACGGACGACATCGCGTCGTACATCGAGGCGGCGACGCGGATGGGGATCGACGCGGTGGCGTTTGAGTCGCGGATGCAGTTGGAGGGGGAGATGCGCGGGCGGGGAATCGTCTGGGATTAAAATCGGATTAAAAAAAAAGACCGGGCGTGACGGAGGAGAAACGCCCGGTCTATCAAGCCTGCAAGCCATTCGGAGGATGTGGCTTGCAGGTTGGTGGAGGAACTCTTATGCCAGCAGGCCACCGTGTCCCAGACAGGCGATTTCCCACCCGGTCACGTGGTAGCGAGCCAGCAACGGAGGCAACACCAAATCGACCACGTTCGGCTTGGCCGAACGGAAACAGCCAGGGGCGGAAATGATGGGGATTTCGTCCTTATACGCCATCAGGAGCAGATTACCGGGCTCCACGGGAGCCAGGAAGCGCTCGACTTGTCCGCCGACCTTCAGCATGGCCTGGCCAATGATATCTTCCGGACCGGCCGGCGCGGTGGTGGATGCCACCAGAATCGTGCACGGCTTCGATCTCAATAAATGATGTAGGCAACGGGCAACAGAATTCTCATCTTCCGTGCAGGCTAAAACAAAATTTGCATTGACGCCGAAGCGTTCGAGGCGTTGCCGCATAATATTCTCGAACAATTGGCGGGCGCGCTCGCCGCTGAGGGGGTCGGTGTAGAGGACTCCTACAGTCGGCGTGCGGACCGGACGGGCCTGGAGGATGGGGCCGCGCTCCTTGAGAATGCCAATGACGGCGTCGAGTTGATCTTTGGCGACGGCGAAGGGGGCGCTCTTGACGGTGGCGATGCGCTGGCCGGCGACCGCGTAGCTGAAGTTCAAGGCGGTGGCGATGACCACGCTGGCGGGGCAGTTGATCTGCTTGAGCAGTTCATCATCCACCAGCACGCAGCAGTTTTCGGTGGCCAGGAGGTTGGCCCGGCCGCCGGCCGCGAGGCGGATTTCGAAACTTCCGCAGCCCATCTCGCTGGCCACCGCGCAGACCGCATCATCCTCGCCGATCTCTCCGTCTTCCAGCTCCGTTACCCAAATGGTCTCCATGCCTTCGGACTCCAACACGCGAATGTCTTCGTCGCTAATGACATGGCCCTTGGCCAAGAGTTTCTTCCCACCGGGCCGGAATACGGTGCAACAAAGGATCCGACCAGTTGAGGATTTCACATCAACCGTCTGCGCTCTCATGTTCGCCTCTCAATTACCAGAATCCGATTCGAATTTAGGTGTTAAATATCCTAAATTAGATTCTATGCTGAAATCGCTCAGGATTCGCGGATTATTTCAACGATTTTATGGGGGTGTGGGAAGTCCCTACTTTGGGGGGTATCGCCTACACTTGGCGCGGTGTAGGGATTTGAATCAGTTCGTCGGTGGGAGAGGTCATCAAAGGACCCCAGGGTTGCGGCTCCGCCTCAGACCAATGATCGGGCCGAAGTATGCGCAAAACGGCGACTTCATCGCAGGCCTGGAACTTCGGGCAGCGTACGCAGTCCTTCCATGCCTTGAGGGGTAGGGTGCCGCGTTCGACCACGTGAAAGCCCACTCTGTTGAAAAAATCTACAACGTAAGTGAAGGCGAAGACGGCGTCGAGTTCGTATTGGTCGGCTTCCGCAACCAATGCTTCGACGAGTTTGCGGCCGACGCCCTTTGTCTTGGCATGCTCGTGTACGGCAAGGGAGCGAATTTCGGCGGTGGTGGGACTGTAGAAGTGCAGGGCTCCCGAGCCCAGCAGTTGTCCGTCGAGGGTGACCACGGAGAAATCGCGGATGGCCTCCGACATCTCAAATTCGGTTCGGGCGAGCATGATGCCGCGGGCGGCATAGCTGTTGATGAGGTGCAGAATGGGCGCAATATCGTGCATCACCGCCTTGCGTACCGTGAGGCGCGATGCCGAGCCCGGCGATTCCACGAAGGCGTCGGCACGAAGACCGCTAATCATATATGGTCACCATCAGGCGGTCACCATCCGCGTACCGAGCTCCTCGCCGGCGAGGATTCTGTCCAGGACGCCGTCCGCGGCGCCGGGCGCGATGCGCACCTGTTCCACGCCCGCCGCAAGCGCGCTCAACGCCGCGTTCAGCTTGGCCTGCATTCCGCCGGCGGCGATGCCTTCGGCGATCAGTTGGCGGCTGGCGGCAGCCGTGAGCAGCGGCCGAACCCGTTGGGCACCATCCAGCACGCCTTCGACATCGGTTAGGAAGATGAGTTGCCGGGCGCCGAAGGCAACGGCGCAGGCCACGGCCATCTGATCGGCGTTGACGTTGTAGACCTGGCCCTGGCGGTCGCCGGCGACGCAGGCCACTACGGGCACGTAGCCGTTGGCGGTCAACAGGTGCAAGAGCGCGGGGTTGGATTTAGTGACACGGCCGACGGCGCCGAGCGCGGGGTCCATCTGCTCGGCCTCAACGAGGAAGCTATCGATGCCGGAAATTCCTACAGCCAGCGCTCCGGCGCGGTTGATGGCGGCCACGAGTTCGTGATTGACGCTGCCGGCGAAGACTTTGAGCACGGCGTCGACGGTTTCGGGCGTCGTGACGCGTAGGCCTCCGACGAAGGTGCTTTGGATGCCGCGTTCGGCGAGGTAGCGGGTCATCTGCCTGCCGCCGCCGTGGACGACGGTGATTTCGTGTCCGGCGGACCGGGCGGCGGCGATTTGCCGCGCCAGCCGATCACGCGAGTCCGCGCCATCGAGCAGGGTGCCGCCGAGTTTAACCAGGAGTTTCACAACAGTCCCTCGGTCTCGGGATAGCCGAGCATGAGGTTCATGTTCTGTATGGCCTGTCCGGCGGCGCCTTTGACCAAGTTATCGATGGCGCTGACCACGACGGCGCGTTTGGTGCGGGCGTCGAAGGCGACACCGATATCGCAGAAATTGGTCCGCGCAACGCCGTGCAGATCGGGCATGTGCCGCGGGTTGAAGAGGCGCACGAAGGGTTCGGCAGCGTACTGGTGTTCGTAGATGGCGAGCAGGTCTTCCGCGCCGGCCACGGAGGGGGCACGGAAGTAGATGGTCTCCAGGATGCCGCGATGAAGCGGCAGGAGTTGCGCGGTGAAGCTGAACTCGTGCTCTTCGAGGCCGGAGATCTGGAGCACTTCCGGCACGTGGCGATGATGCAGGATGGAGTACGCCGAAAAGTTTTCGGTGACCTCGCAAAAGCTGGTTTTGAGGCTGGGCTTGCGTCCCGCACCGCTGGCGCCGGATTTGGCGTCGCAGACGATGCCACTGGCGCGATCGATCACGCCGGCTTGTACCAGGGGGCGGAGCGCGAGATTGGCGGCGGTAGGGTAACAGC
>JADGNT010000054.1 GCA_017883345.1 Candidatus Solibacter sp.
GAGAGCCGCCAAAACGCGATCGCAGCCCGGTGTTTTTTCGCCGGGAAGAGCCGGCGGAAAGGCCAGTTCGGGTGTAGCCGGCAGCATCGCGGATTTTGGCGCGGCCGCGACCCGCGCGCAGGAAACGGTTTGAAAGACGGCCGCGGCCAAAACGGAGAACAGCATCACCCGCCGATATAAGAAGGATGTTCGCATAGAGTTTGACCTTAAAGTTAACATGACGTCAGGACGGGGGAAAAAGACTAGGGGAAAATGCGATCGCGGTCGGTAGCAGCGGGCAGGCGGAAGCCCCAAGCCGGCGGGCACACGCACACGGTCGGTTTCATGAGTCGGCATGCCATAGTGTTGAAATAATCTGCCATGACGACTACCCGGTGAGTATGCCCGTGCAATTCGCGCAACGCACCAGTTTGCGATTGGATTAGCTGACTTTGGATTATCGTTCCATCAAGCTCCCGGCGGCGCTGGTTTCGGCTTCTCTGCTTTTCCTGGTGGCATGGGCATTTGCGGTGCCGATTTTTGAGGCGCCGGACGAGCCACATCACTGGATGAATGCGCGATACATCCACGATCGCTGGTGGCTGCCTCCATTCAACAAGTGGTTTGCGGAGGGCGGCCAGGCCCCGCTGTACTAGCTCCTGGTGGCGCCGTTTGCGGTGAAATCGGACTTCCCGCACGACGTGCGGGAAGTGAACCCGTAGGGGAGTATCGAATATTCTTGCCCGCCGCGTTTTTATTAAAACTGCACAAAGGACTTAGCCGGATTCGGGCCTATCCGAACGGTACGGCTGCTGACCGTACGGTTTTCGGCTCTAGCGGTCTGGTTCGCCTTTCTGGCGGCGGAGGTGACGGGGAGTATCTGGAGCGCGCGTAACCAAGTTCCGGTGGGACGCGCCCATCGACTGACAACTCAGATTGGCGGGAAATACCATATGACGGGTCAGGGCGTCATTTCCAAGGACGGCAAGACGCGGACGTAGACTTCCAAAGGCGCCGACGCCGTAGGCAAGCCTATGACCCAAACATTGGTTTACGACAAGCAGTAGCGAACGGTGGTGGGGCGTTCCAGATAGCGGGATGCCCAAGCCAGCGGCGTCCGTACGCCGGAATGGCGGACTACTTCGCCTCCCGGCTACTGAACCGGTGCTTCCGGCAGGGTCTTCGTCTTCGGAGAGGCTGGCTTCTTCGTCACTCGAACCGCTTTCGCCACCCTCACCGGAGCCTTTACCGCCGCTTTTTTTGCGACGGGCTTTTTGGTTGCGACTTTCTTCGCCACGGCTGGTCCCGGCTTCTCAGTTTCCATCTTTTTCGCCGCCCAACGTTTCTTGAGCGCAGCAACGATTGCCGCCTTACCAGCGACACTCAGCTTGCGCTTCGGTTTTGCCGTGACTGTTTCGGATGGTGACTCCCATTGACGCTTGGAATCAGCCCACCGTTTCCGTTGTGCGTCACCGATGCGCTTCCGGGCGGCTGCACTCATCTTTCGCCGTTTGCCTTTTGGAACATCCGGCGTAGCGGTTGCCTCGCTGCGGCCACCGGGGAGCATGGCCCGGAGTTCAGCAATTTGAGAGTCGATACGGAGCTTTTGTTGTTCAAAACCTCCGATGGCGGCGTTGATGATTTCGGGAGTGAGTTTGTGCGTGGGCATCAAGATTAGTATGCCATTTTTCACGGGTAGTATTTCAACCCCGCCCCTCAGTGATCGGCCAGCGGTTGGACCGCTACCGCTATTGCCGCTGCTCCCCGGTTGGCATCGGTATGAGGCGGCGGTGTTTCTTTCCAGAAGTATGGCGCAAACGCGCTCGTTCGCATGGGCGGCTTCGGCCCGAAGGCGGCGGACTAAGTAATGGTAACCGCCGGCTGGACGCTACGCCCGTTCGGCACCAGCGGCGCGCATTTGAGATTACCGCGCCGCTGAGCTTCTTGCAGCGCGGGGTTGGGTCTTAAAAGCCCAGCCCCTTTACGTTTTCACGCGGTGCAGGTTGGCCGCCACCGCGGCCGCGGACGACGTGCTATCGGCCGAACAGGTCACCAGTCCTGCATGAACTCCTCCTGTAAGCGAGCCCTATGGCGTCAGTTGTCTCCTTTGCGGCCTCCGGCTAATTCCACGGGGGCCGGCCAACTGTGCCCCTGGTGAATCAGGAGACCTTGCGTGGTGTCCGGCCCCCAAGTGCCGCCGGCGTAATTCGGAAAATCGTTGGGAGGGCTGGCTTTCCACGCATCCAGCACCGGCATCAATAGCCGCCACGCTGCCTCCACCTGGTCGGCGCGCATGAACAACGTGGCATCGTTGTCGATCACGTCCGAGAGCAACGTCACATAGGCCTCCGGCGATGGTGTGTCGAAGCTTTCGCGATAGTTAAACCGCATGTCCACCGGCTGCAACACCATCTTCGGTCCAGGGTGTTTTGCCTGAAAGCGCAGCACGATGCCTTCGTCGGGCTGGATCGACATGACCAGGCGCGACGGTTGCCAGTCAAGGGTCGCCTCGGTTGGGAACGACTGATGTGGAACCGCGCGAAACTGGATGGCGATTTCCGAAACCTGACGGGGAAGGCGTTTGCCGGTGCGAAGATAGAAGGGCACATCCTGCCAGCGCCAGTTATCCACGAATAGCCGCAGCGCCGCAAACGTCTCCGTCTGGGAATCGGGCGGTACGCCGTCTTCTTCGCGATAGGCGCGCACTTTCTTGCCCCCGATCCAACCCTTGCCGTACTGCCCGCGAACCGTGGAGTGATGCACTGCGTCATACGCAATGGGCCGAACCGCGTGCAGCACATCCACTTTCTTGTTACGGATCTCGTCGGCATCGAAGGAGACCATGGGTTCCATGGCCACCAGACAGAGCAGTTGCAGAATGTGATTCTGCACCATATCGCGCAGTGCACCGGCCCCATCGTAATAGCCGCCGCGATGTTCCACGCCCACCTCTTCGGCGACCGTGATGGTCACGTAGTCCACATAGCGCCGGTTCCAGATCGGCTCGAACAGCGGATTGGCAAAACGGAACGCCAGAATGTTTTGCACCGTCTCTTTGCCCAGGTAATGGTCGATGCGGAAGATTTGGGATTCTTGAAAGCCGCTAGCCAGTGTGCGGTTCAGCGCCAGCGCCGACTCCAGGTCATACCCTATAGGTTTCTCGATGACGATTCGCGACCGTTCCGGGTCGGCTGCCAGGCCGGCGTAGTTTAGGAAGGACGGGATTTCGCCAAACAAGGACGGCGGCGTGGCCATGTAGAAAATGCGTTGGGCTTTTGAACCCCACTCCTTTTCCAGGTTCGCGCACTGGTCGCTAAGTTCCTTGTAGGTCGCGTTGTTCTTGAAGTCGCCCTGTAAGTAGCGGATATGCGGGCAGAATTCGTTCCACTCCTTGACCGGGGCTTTCCCGCTGCGGGCAAACTTCCTGACGCCCTCATGCAGACGCTTGCGAAGGGCGTCCACGCTGAGTTCGACTCGGTCCACCGCGATAATCGAAAAATGTATCGGAATGCTATGGCTCTGGGAAAGGTCAAACAGGGCCGGCATCAACTTCCGCCAGGTCAGATCGCCGGCTCCGCCGAAGATGACGAATATGTTTGGCGCAAGCTGATCGTTGGTCTTCATAACTCTCAACCTTTCGTCCAGTCGGTGTGAAACGTGCCTTTGACGTCGATGCGCTCGTAGCTGTGCGCGCCGAAGTAGTCGCGCTGGGCCTGTATCAGGTTGGCGGGCAGCCAGGCGCTACGGTAGCCGTCAAGGTAGGCGAGCGCCGTCATGAAGCACGGTGCCGGCAAACCCAGCTCGATTGCCGCGCAGACGACGCGGCGCAAGTCCTCCTGGTGGGCGATTACTTTTATCGACAACTCCGGGGCCAGGAGCAGATTCGGCAGGCCGGGCTGGTTGCGATATGCCATCCGGACGTCGTCCAGCAAAGCCGCGCGGATGATGCACCCGCCCCGCCAGATTCGCGCCACGGTCTCGAGATCCAGGCGATACTCATACTTGTCCGACGCTGCCGCCAGGACTGCCATGCCCTGTGCGTAGACGACGATCATCGCGGCATGGAGCGCGTGGCCGATCTTGTCGAGGAAGGTTTGGCGGTCGCCGGCAAACGGCGCGATGGGCCGATTGAAGATCTCGCCGGCCGTCTCGCGCTGCTTTTCAAACACGGACAAATCCCGCATCGCGACCGCGAGGTCGATCGTGGGGATGGGCACTTGCAGTTCCATCGCGCTTTGCGAGGTCCACATGCCGGTGCCTTTCTGTTTGGCCACATCCAGGATCTCATCGATCAACCGCTTGCCGGAGCTTTCGTCGACCTTGCCAAAGATGCGAGCGGTGATCTCGACCAGGTAGCCGTTGAGCTCCCCTTGATTCCACGTGTCGTACACTTCGCGCAGTTCGTCGTCGCTCAAGCCGAGACCGCGTTTCATCAGGTCGTAAGTCTCGGCCAGGAGTTGCATCACCGCGTACTCGATGCCGTTGTGGACCATCTTGACGAAATGCCCGGCCGATCCAGGGCCGAGGTAAGCTACGCACGCGTCTCCGTTGACCTTGGCAGCGACGGCCTCGAGCAGCGGGCGGACCCGCTGGTACGCCTCTTCAGGTCCCCCGGGCATGATGCTCGGGCCGTGGCGCGCACCTTCCTCGCCGCCAGACACGCCCACGCCGAGGAATTGAATGCCCTTCCCGGTCAGGTTACGGGCACGCAGGTTTGTATCTTTGAAGTAGGAATTGCCGGCGTCGATGATGAGGTCGCCGTTTTCGAGGTGTGGTAACAGATCGGCGATCACGGAATCCACGGGCGGGCCGGCGGGCACCAGCATCATGATCGCGCGCGGCCGACGGATCAGACCGATGAAATCCTTGATGTTGGCCGCGCTGTGTATGTCGTGTTCCGCGGATTCCTTCTGGAGCGCTTCGACCTTCCCGGGGTCTTTGTCATAGCCCGCCACCGGGAAGCCGTGGTCAGCCATGTTTAGTAACATGTTGCGCCCCATCACGCCCAAGCCGATCATGCCGATTTCATGGCGCTCAGTTTCCATACCAGTTCTCCATTCGAAGTCAAATCATCGCTGCCACAGGATTCGCGCGGCTTCCAAGGGAATGGCAACGCCGGCATGGTGCGGTATCACGCGCACCGTATAGTCTGCAGCCGGACGTATCGCGGGCACCCGTGCGCGATAAGCGTAGCCACTGCCAGCGCCCTCCAATTGGCGAACGCGCTCCATCTTCTGGCGTACGGGACCGTCGCCGCTGGCGCCGTCGGCATAAAGCTCCACTCGCACCGCACTCGGGTCGAGATCGCCGAGATAGGCCTGTACCTCAACCACGTGCTGCTCCCCGTTGGTCTCGACCTTCATTTCACCGAAGCGCAGCGCGGGCCACTCCTTTTCCATGGCGTGCTGCCACTCGACCATTTGCCGGCCCACCGCGCCCTTTTCGGCAGCACGCTCACGGTAGGTCGACGCAGCGGGGAGGTACTGTTGCTCCGTGTATTCGCGCACCGTGCGGTCCGCGGAAAAGCGCGGTGTCAAACTCGCCATGCTTTTTCGCATCCGCGTCACCCAAGCCGTAGGGATACCCTGCCCGTCGCGGGCATAAAACTCGGGAATCACTTCCCGTTCGAGCAGGTCGTAGAGCGCGTCGGCTTCGGCAGCGTCCCAGGCCGGATCGTCGCCATGTTCCTGGCCGTCCCCCAGCGCCCACCCGACTTCAGACGTGTAGGCCTCCGCCCACCAGCCGTCCAGTTCCGACAGATTGATGCCTCCATTGACGAGCACCTTCATGCCGCTGGTCCCGCTAGCTTCCCAGGGCCGGCGCGGCGTGTTGATCCAAACGTCCACGCCTTGCACCAGGTGCTCGCTCAAGAGCATGTCGTAGTCACTGAGGAATATCGCGTGGGGACGCGCCTCGGGCCGCCGGATGAAATGCATCCAGTCCCGAATCAGGGCCTGCCCTGCCTCGTCCGCCGGATGCGCCTTGCCGGCGATGATGAGTTGTACCGGACGCTGAGAATCGGTCAAAAGACGAAGCAGGCGTGGCGGGTCATGCAGCAACAGGTTCGGTCTCTTGTACGTGGCGAAGCGGCGCGCAAAGCCCAGCGTGAGTGTGTTGGGATCAAAGAGATGCTTGGCGGCTTCGACATCCTCGGGCGGCGCGCCTCCAGCCGCCAGGTCCAGCGACAATCGTTGGCGAGCATACTCTACCAGCGACTTGCTGGCGGCGGTTCGAAATTGCCATAGCCTGGCATCGGGGACCCTGCCAATATCCTGGTCCAGGGTCTCCGTGATCCCCAGCCAGCGGTCCTTTCCACAAGTTTCCGTCCAAAGATCGTCGGCGGGAGCCGAGTCCCAGGTGGGCATGTGGACCCCGTTGGTCACGTGTCCGATGGGGATCTCGTCCTCCGGCCAGTGTGGGAACAGAGGCAGAAAGAGGTGCCGGCTCACCTTCCCGTGCAGGCGGCTCACCCCATTCGCCGCCCCGCACCCGCGGATCGCCAGATACGCCATATTGAAAGGCTCCGACGAGTCGGCCGGGTTCTGGCGGCCAAGAGCCAGCAGATCGTCGAGTGCAATGCCGAGCTTCTTTTCGGCGTACCCCCCAAGGTATTGCTCGATGAGGGCGGGAGCAAAACGGTCGAAACCGGCGGCCACCGCCGTGTGCGTGGTGAAGAGATTACCCGCTCGTGTGACCGCGAGAGCGACTTCGAAGGGCTGCCCTGTCTCGTCCATGAAGTTGCGGGCACGTTCCAGGACGGCGAACGCCGCGTGCCCTTCATTCAGATGACAAACCTCCGGCTGGACCCCGAGCGCGCGGAGCAGTCGCCATCCGCCGATCCCGAGGAGCAGTTCCTGCTTGAGGCGCAACTCCGGTCCGCCCCCATACAGCTCGCTGGTAATCCCCCGATGAGCGGGGAAGTTCGCCGCGTCATTGCTGTCCAGCAGGTAAAGCTTCACCCTGCCGACGTGGACCTGCCAGGCGCGCAGCCAGACCGAGTATCCGGGCAACGCGATCTCCAACCGCAACCATTCCCCGTTTGGATGGCGCAGCGGTGTGATCGGCAACTGTCCCGGATCGTTATACGGGTAGAGGGCCTGCTGCTCTCCGTTCTTGTCGATCACCTGGCGAAAGTAGCCCTGCTGGTAGAGCAGGCCCACTCCGACCACCGGCACACCCAGATCGCTGGCGGCTTTGAGTTGATCGCCGGCCACATTACCAAGTCCGCCCGAATAGATGGGAAGAGCTTCGCTCAACATAAATTCCATGCTGAAATACGCGGCGCAGATCAGTGGAGCTTGCGAATGATTCCGCTGAAACCACGCGGGCGCTTGCGCCGCCTGCCGGCCGGCTTCGACCAGGCCATCTACGTTCTTGCGGAAAACGGGATTGGCCAACACGCGCTCGATCTGGTCCCGCGAGACCGTCTGCAGGACGACCCAGGGGTTATGCGTGATCTCCCACAGTTCGGGATCCAGCGTTCGCCATACTTCGTCGGTCGCATGATTCCACGACCAATGCATATCCAAGGCAAGTTCTGCCAGGGAATCAAACCCTTCGATTTCCGTGGGCAAAAGGTTGTAGATTGGGTGGCTGGCTCGCGTTGGTTTGCTCATGATTTCCCTTCCGAATTGGTCCCGGACTTGAGAGGGCTGTTCATCGGATATGCCATTCATTGAAAGCCTTGTCGAATGCGGAACCACCATGTCCCGAGGTGCCGAAGGCAACCCGTTGTTCCGGCACTGAAGGGTCAGGCGCGTCTGTATAATAGGCCGTGACGAGTCTGGGTACGTTCACCAGCATCGATGCTTCGGCCGGCTTTCCTGCACAAGGGCTTACTTTCATGTCTCCCCGGTCAATTGGGTGACGACTTTGGCGTCTGCGTCAGCTTGTCGAATGGTCGGTTGAACATTGTCGCAGCCTCGACCAACTGCTTGGCAGGTTCCTTTTCGATCGCCGCCTGCGAAGGAGTTGTGACGGCAAACCGGCCACGATCGCTGATTTCATGTGTCTGTCCCATCTATCGTGCGTATTCTATCGCACCTGCCCGTTGCGACTTCTTTGCCGGTGCGCGGCTAGTACCATCTTCGGCCCTTCGAGGAATGGCGAGGTGGCAACCATGCAGGCAACGGGTGTTGTGGAATACTTCGGCCTGTTGGCTGCTGGCAAAAGGGCGGTGGCTACAGCTAATGCAAGCTTCATTGCGGAAGCTGCAGGATTTGCCGGCGGTATCCCGCCAGACTAAGCGTCGGCCGCTGTTCCCGAGCACTTCAGCAAAGCGGAAACGGCCGGCAGCCTTCCATCCGGGAATATAGCGCGGGGGTTCTGAGCCTTCAAGCGGACGATCCCGGGTCGTGTGACCATCCACGGTCAAACAGCCCCGCGCGGTAGCCGTGCCATTCATCGGCTGAATCGCTCTCAAGAAATCCAACGGCGGGGCGGACGGAGCGACGAGGCGTCGGATGGAAACCGTCTGGGCAACTGGTTTTCCTCGCTCTAGAGGAGGTTGGTGCCGCACGTGCCCTCTTACCCGTCAATGGCGGAGACTGCGAGACCGCGCTGGAGGGTTTCGCCCGCGGCGGCATTGACGCCGGCAAATTGGCAGGCCAGCTCCAGCGAGAGCGTGCTGAGGCATTCGCCAAATCCTGGAAGGATTTGATGCTGTGCATCAAATCGAAGGCTCATGCCGTGCGTGCCGGAGCAGGAGGTTAACGCCCGGGAAGCGGGAATCGCCCTGGCTGCGAGAAGACCAGCCGCGGTGGCCAATGCACGAGATGCGACGGAATAGGGAAATACCGGAATCAAGAGACAGTGACAACAACGGCCAAGGTTACCGTGACCAACGAGTGGCTGGAGTCGAATGTACGCAGCAAAGGTCCGCTGGGCAAAATGTACCCGAAGTTCGCCTTTATCATGGAGGGCGACACGCCGTCGTATCTCGGGCTAATCGAAAACGGCCTGAACAGCTACCGCCGGCCCGATTGGGGCGGCTGGGGTGGGCGGTATGTATTTAGGACGCCCCGCGGAGAGGCGCATGCGATCTGGACGCAAGGCGGCGACCTGTTCTCGCGTGTAACCTCGCAGGATTCGGTACGTGGTGCAGATGATCGGGAGGTCACCTCCGACCAGGCGACGATCTGGCGGTGGCGCGAGGCCTACCAGCATGACTTCGCGGCGCGAATGGACTGGACTGTGGCCGATTTTCAGCATGCCAACCACAACCCGGTTGTGACCGTGAACGGGGAGAAGGGGACGGCGCCGCTCGTTATCGAGGCGGAGGTGGGACGGCCAGTGACGCTGGATGCGAGCGAAAGCCGGGATCCGGATAGACAGCGACTCAATTTCCGGTGGTTTCACTACGCGGAGGCCGGCACGACGGGGACGCACGCGGCGGCAGTGACCCTCGCCGGGGCTGATACAGCTAAGGCGGTGGTCACGCCCGCCGCGGCTTGCCGGCCGGTATGGCTGCCGGCGGTCGGCCGGTGCTCCGGTACGGGCACAGCCCATCTGATTTTGGAGGTGACGGCTGAGGGAACACCGCGACTCACTTCTTACCGGCGAATAATCCTGAACGTGCGAGCGGAGGGTGTCAGTCCACCAGCCGCAGCGTCCCGAAAACCTCCGGGACGTGAAAGGTAGGACGGTGAGTCGGTTGCCAGACGATCGCCTGGTGAGTGGGCCCTGCTCCTTGAGAACGGAAGAAATTGACTCTGAGCGTATTACCGGCAGCGGCGGCACGCGTATCCACGGCGGCGTAGGGAATCCGCATGAAACCGTACCAGGTCTTGGTGGCCTGGTCGATGAGAGCGGATGCCTGGAATCCGGAGTTCCACACCCATCCGTCTTCGTGCCGCGGAGCGTCCAGATCGATATCGAGATCGATCCATTCTGCTTGCGGTGAAATCTCGAATTCCTTATACCGCCGGATGTTCTTGTAGTCCGAACCGATAAATACCTCCGCCACATCCCATTTCCACAGCTCATTGGTCTCGGTTGTTGTCTTTGGCTCGGGTTTCAGATTGAGTTGCTCGTAGGGGCATATGAAAAGAAAATACAAATTCCGGCCCGTCCACCGCGACCGGATTTCGGTCCGGTATCCCGGTACCAGGTTCCCCGAGCCGTCGCGTTCGGCGAGAATCGGGGCGACTCCGCGCCAAAAGTCCGAGTTCGGGTCGGTATCCGCGGAAACATCGCGCCGCGCTTGTTTACTCTCGATCTGGTCGGACCCGATGGCCAGGCCGGCCGTCAAGGCCAGAAGGCAAGCAGCGGCGGCAAATCGTTTCATGCGGTTGCTCCTAATCTACGCGGGGAGGCCAATCAGGCGAGCCGCGTTCTCCCCATACACTTTCCGAAGGACCTGTTCGCTCAGTCCCAAGCCGCAGATCCGCCACCGGCCCTGCGGTGGAATCGGCGCCGGGGCGTAGTCGAAATACTCATCCTCGGTTTCGAGAAAGCGGTAGTAGATTTCGTAAAGTGCGCCGCCGAAAGTCTGCTGCGGTGTGCTGGTGCCGGCGCTCGCGTCCGTGCCGAACACGATGCGGTCCTGGTACCTGTCGAAGAACTTCCGCGCCGTCCGCGGTTGGCGGCCTAACTCTCCAATCCGGGCAGCGATGTCCACGTTCATATTCGGATGGCTATCCAAGCATTCCGAAACGTACGGTAGATCCTCGGCATTCGCAACGTGCAGGCAGACGAACTGCGTCCTCGGATGGCGCCGCATGACATTTCGCCGCGCCTCTTGCAGTTCGCGATTGCCTGGAAAATCCTTTCCATGGAAGGACCAATCCGGGTGAGCGTGCAACTCCTCCCAACGCTCATTGAAGCGGTCGATCGGTAGGAAGAAGGCCTCCGGATCGGAAGTGTGGATCGCCACCGGCATCTTCAGGGATCCGACGGCCTCCCACATCAGGTCGAAACGCGGATCGTCGATACGCACCAGCTTCTGGCTTCCCTGCTCGCGCAAGAAAAGACCAAGGGTTTTCAGTACCTTCAGCCCTTTCGCGCCGGCCTGGTGTGCGTCCTCGATCTGGTCGGCCTGGAACTTGGAATATCCTGCATCGGAGGCCCTGGTCCAGGTCGGTTCGGTGAAGACGATAAAACGGCCGGTGAGCGCTGTTTGCAGTTTGCCGATCGCATCGCGCAGACCCGCGCCATAGCCTCCCGTCACGTTCACCATAGTCCGAATGTTTTTGCGGTCCATGACGGCAAGACAATTCGCCGGATCCATGCTGAAGCGGATCGCGGCCGGATTCCCGCCGCCCGCGGCGAAGGTGATGTGGGTGTGAAAGTCGATCACCGGAAAACGGGAGCGCGGAACGTGCGTCTCCGGCACGTGGAGCATGCTTCTGGGTTCGTATCGCTCCAGCGGCAGGGCGGCGTCCTGGAGCGGGCGCCCTGCGTTCCCTCCCTGCGCCCCTTGAGGCGCCTGTTCAGCCGCCGCGGCGCGGCGGCCCGCTGCGAAAGTACTGGCGCTGAGCGCCATCCATTGCCTGCGGTTCATGGTTCTCGTCCTTTTGGAGGTCAGAGTGTTTCCACTTTACGACGCCGTCTTTCGTTTCGCAACCCAGGCACGCAGCCGACCGCCGCGAACCGTTCCCTTGCGTAGTGTGTGGCTTATAATGGCAGCGCAGAGGTAAATATGAGTGTGAATCGCCGGTTCTTTCTGTTCGGCTCGGCCTTGGCCGCCCATGCCTTCCAATCCGAAAAGCCGGTTGGCACCGGGATGATCGGCGTGGGCAATCGCGGGTCGTTCCTGCTCCAGGGTGTGGTCCGGCAACCGAATGCGAAAGTGCTTGCGCTGTGCGACATCAAACCCGACCGGTTGGACAAGGCGGCCTCCGCGGCAGCTCGCGATAACCCGGCGACCTTTGCCGACTGGCACCGGGTCATCGAGTCGCAGGACGTGGATGCTGTTTTCATCGCGACTCCGCCCTATCTGCACTCCGAAATGGCCATCGCGGCGATCAAGGCCGGCAAGAACGTATACTGCGAAAAGCCGATCGGCGTCACCCCGGCGCAGGTCCGCGCGCTTCTCGATGCAGCCAAGGGGTCAGGTAAAGTGTTCGTTGCCGGCCAACAGTTGCGCTCGCAGAAGCAACTTGGTGAGACCGTCCGGAAAATTCATGAGGGCGTGATTGGCGACGTGATCATGGTGAAGGCCCAGCGGCACGCCACCGCCGACCTCGACCACGATGGAACATCCGCCGATTGGTATTTCGACGTGACCAAGTCCGGCGGGTACCTCATCGAGCAGTCCGTGCACAACCTGGATTTATGCAACTGGGCGATCGGGGCTCATCCCTCGCGGGCCTGCGGTTTTGGGGCAATCGTGTTCTATAAGAACGACCCGCCGGGACGCACCATCTTCGATTGCGGCAGCATCACGTACGACTACCCCGGCGGCGTGAAAATGTCTTTCACGCAAAACGTGTTTCACCCCGCCTCCATGCCCAACGGCAACCAGTACGTCTATGTGTACGGGACTAAGGGCGCCGTGGACCTGATGACCGGGACCATGTATCCTCCGGGCAGAGGCGGCCCCGTGGTGTTGGCGCCCAAGCAGCAGGAGGATCAGTTCGCGCATATCGCAGCATTCTACGACTCAATCACAAAGGGCACGCCGCCGCCCGTCGACGTCAAGGGAGGGGCCACAGCGGCGCTCACCGCCATCCTGGGTCATCAGGCGATGGTGCAGGAAAAGGTCGTCACCTGGAGCGATCTCGGCGTAGAATTGTAAGCCGCCGGC
>JADGNT010000632.1 GCA_017883345.1 Candidatus Solibacter sp.
CTCAACGTGGCGGTAAGCGTCTTTGCCGAGACCACTCCCAGTTTCTTCGCCAGTCGGGTCTTATCCACCGCGCGAATCTGATCGAGCAAAATCAAACCCTTTCGGCCACCATGATTGACACCGATCCGAAACGGCGCCTCGTGACCCGCCGTGGTCATGGGTGCGACGAGTACTGTGCGCAAATGATCGTGCATTTCGCCCGGTGACACCACGACGCACGGGCGTGTCTTCCTGATTTCGCTCCCGATAGTAGGATCAAGATTTACGAGCCAAATCTCTCCACGCGTCACCAGACCAACTCCGAATCCTCCGCATTACCAAATTCGCCCATCACGAGTTCGTCGTCACCAGCTTCGGCTATTCTCCTTGCGGCCTCAGCCCAACCCGTGCGCGCCGGACTCGCGGGCCTGCGCAACACAAGTGCACCATCCTCGATCGTCATTTCCACTCCAGCCTTGGCGTCCAGACCCAGTTGCGCAAGTACCGGTTTGGGGATGACGACTCCCTGGGAGTTGCCTATCTGTCGAATGTTCATGTGCATGGCTCGCATAGTAATAACAATGTTATTCCGGCGCGCTTGGAGTGTCAAGCAGGCGCAGCACTTCCCATTCATGCGACCAGCGGCTCAGAAATAAGCTGCCGTAAAGATCTGGGTCTCCCCAGACGTACTCACGCAGCCGTAAGTCGGTGAATCTGCTGGAAGGCAAACCGAACCGCCGCCGACGGACAAACCGCAAAAGTTCGAAACGCGTCCACGACGGGGAGCCAACTCCCAAAATTCCACCCTGAACCGTCTATCTCCTTTTCTTTTCCGAGACTCTCCTGGTTCGAATGCCGCAGAATCCCGGGCGGTTCGAACCGAGTCGTGTGCAAAAGTCCCTGCTTGCCAAGCGGCGCGTCGAACCAGCACCTGAAGCAACCGGCGCTGCTCTGTGGCGGGTTGCTGCTGAAACAACTGGCATGCCTGGCTCGTCAAACGCAACGCATTGATGGCTTGCTCGATCGGCGCTGGCGCAGGCTTCTGAATATTCTGAATCTTGCGCATCAGGCCCTCCTGCTCATGGCACCACTCGGCGGAGCGCTGGTCGAAGAACTCGCCGGTGATGCGACTGTCGAGCTAGGACCGGATCGGGTTTTGACTTCGGACAGGACGCGCCCCGGATGATGTCCCGCCGCCGCCCCGGCGCGGGGGCATCGGCATCCGATTCCACTGGTGCTATGCTTTTGTAACTATGCACCGTGGACCGCTTCTGCTTGCCCTGATCGCCCCCCTTCTCTCCGCCCAGACCTTCAGCCCCACAAACTATGCCGGGCTCCGCTGGCGCGACATCGGCCCCTTCCGTGGCGGCCGCACCGTCGGCGCCGCGGGCATTGCCGGCCAGCCCAACGTCTTCTACATCGGCGTGAACAACGGCGGCGTGTGGAAGACCGATGACTTCGGGCGCACCTGGAAGCCCATCTTCGACGACCAGCCTACCGGTTCCATCGGCGCCCTCGCCCTCGCCCCCTCCGACCCCAACACCATCTACGTGGGCTCTGGCGAAGGCCTGCAGCGCCCCGATCTCTCCACCGGCGACGGCATGTACAAGTCCACCGATGGCGGCCAGACCTGGCGTCACCTGGGACTGCGCGACGCCCAGCAGATCCCCGCCATCCTGGTGGATCCGCGCAATCCCAACCGCCTCTTCGTCGCCGTGCTGGGCCACCCCTACGGTCCCAGCCCCGAGCGCGGCGTGTTCCGCTCCACCGATGGCGGCCAGAGCTGGCAGAAGGTGCTCTATAAGGATGAGCGCACCGGCGCCATCGACCTCGCCAGCGACCCGCGCAATCCCGAGACCGTCTACGCCGTCCTGTGGCAGGCGCAACAGGGACCGTGGGAGAACGGCGCGTTCTCCGGTCCCAATAGCGGCCTCTTCAAATCCACCGATGGCGGCACTACCTGGAACCTGCTGACCGGCGGTCTGCCCACGTTCGCGCAGGGCGGGCTGGGACGCATCGGCATCGCCATCGCAGAAAGCGACCCCAATCGCATGTACGCCCTGGTCGAGGCGCGCGGCGAAGCCGGCGGCGTCTACCGTTCCGACGATGCCGGCGCCAACTGGAAACGCATCAACGGAGAACAGCGCATCTATGGCCGCGGCAGCGATTTCGCCTGCGTTCGCGTCGACCCCAAGAACAAGGACGCGATCTACGTCGCCAACACCTCCACCTACCGTTCCGACAACGCCGGCCAGAGTTTCACCGCCATCAAGGGCGCGCCCGGCGGCGACGATTACCACACCATCTGGATCAATCCGCTGAACCCCGACATCATCCTCCTGGCCGCCGACCAGGGCGCTACCATCACCGTCAACCACGGCAGAACCTGGAGCAGTTGGTACAACCAGCCCACCGCGCAGTTCTATCACGTCAACACCGATAACCAGACGCCCTATTGGGTCTACGGGGGACAGCAGGAGAGCGGCTCCGCCGGCGTCTCTAGCCGCGGCAACGATGGCCAGATCACGTTCCGCGAGTGGCATCCAGTCGGCGCCGACGAATACGGCTACGTCGCGCCCGACCCGCTCAACGCCAACATCGTCTACGGCAGCAAGGGCACGAAGTTCAACCGCGTCACGGGCGAAGTGGAGCACGTCAACCCGCGCGGCAACTATCGCTACCTGCGCACCGCGCCGCTGCTCTTCAGTACCGTCGATCCGCACGTGCTCTTCCTGGGCGCGCAGGTGGTGCTCAAGACCGCCGATGGCGGCAAGAATTGGGAAACGATCAGCCCCGATCTTACGCGCGAGACCTACGAAGTGCCCGCCAGCGTGGCTGCCTACGGCGATGCCGCCAAACAGCAGGCCACCCGCCGCGGCGTGGTCTACGCAATCGGCCCCTCGCGCCGCAACGTCAACGTCCTGTGGGCGGGCACCGACGATGGCCTGATCCACCTCACGCGCGACGGAGGCAAGAACTGGAAGAACGTCACGCCGCCCGCCATGACCCCCTGGAGCAAGGTGGCGCAACTCGACGCCTCGCACTTCGATGACGACACGGTTTATGCCGCCGTCAATCGCCTGCGCCTCGACGACCTCAAGCCGCACATCTATCGCACCCACGATGGCGGCGCCACGTGGACGGAGACGGTCCGCGGTCTGCCCGATGGTCCCGTCAACGCGGTCCGCGAAGACCCGGTACGCAAGGGCCTGCTCTTTGCCGCCACCGAGCTTGCCGTTTTCGTCAGCTTCAACGATGGCGGCGATTGGCAGCCGCTGCGGCAGAACATGCCCGCGACTTCGATCCGCGATCTGGTGGTGCACGGGGATGACCTCGTGGTCGGCACCCACGGCCGCGGCTTCTGGATTCTCGACGACATCAGCCCGCTCCGCGACATGACCGCCGAGACCAACCTCTACGAGCCGCGCCCCACGTTTCGCTATCCGCGCAATGAGAACACCGATACGCCGCTGCCGCCCGAAGAGCCGGCCGGCAAGAATCCGCCCGATGGCGCGATCTTCTACTACAATCTGAAGTCCGCGTCCGCCGCTCCGATCACGCTGGAAATCCTCGACACTGCCGGCAAGCTGGTCCGCCGCTTCTCCGGCCAGGACAAGGCCGAGCCCGCGGACCCGGCGATCAACGTCCCGGACTACTGGATCCGCCCCTTCCAGCCGCTTTCGACCGCCGCCGGCATGCACCGTTTCGTTTGGGATCTCCACGCCGCCCCCGCGGGTGGCGGACGCCGCCGCGGCGGCGAGTACCCGATCTCCGCTATCTATCAGGACACCCCCGGACCGCAAGGCGAGTGGATGCCGGCGGGGAATTACACCGTGAAGCTGACCGTCGACGGCCACACGTACACGCAG
>JADGNT010000633.1 GCA_017883345.1 Candidatus Solibacter sp.
GCATGATCAGGGAACTCAAGAAGCTCGGCTATCGCGTAGAAGGCGGACCACTTCCTGCGGTCACTCGGGCATGAATGGGTGGGGTTTTTCGAACCTGTCAAGCAGCCGTGCTTCAGCGAGGCTTGACAGACCACGAAAGCCGATGGTCTGTCCCACCCGTCCTTGCCCGAATTTGTCAGACTCTGACAAATTCGCCCCCGTAAATCACTGATTCCAAAAACACTCGCCCCCTCGATTTTGTCAGAGTCTGACAAATTCGGCGTCTGATCCCCCGCCGAGTCCGCGCTCGCTACCCCCGGGAGTACAATTCAAGTTCATGCGCCAGAGATCGCATTTACGCAATCGACTGGAGTACTGCGTCGCCATCCTGGCGTTGAAATCCTTGCAGTGGGCGCCTCGCAATCTGGCGTTCGCGCTGGCCCGCGTCTATACCCGTCTGCTCGACCTCGGGATTCCGCGCCTGCGGCGGGTGGCGCGGCGCAATCTGGCCATGGCGCTGCCCGAGTTCACACCGCGGCGCCATGCCCAAATCGTCGATGGCGTGTTCCGCTCCATTGCCCGGATTCTGGTCGCCTTCGCCAAGTTCCCGGCCATCCGGCGGGGTTATTTGGGGCAGTGGATCCGCCTCGAAGGGGGCGAGTATTTCGACCAGGCGCGCCAGGCCGGCCGCGGCGTGCTGGTGGCCACCGCGCATCTCGGCAACTGGGAGCTGAGCGCCTTCGCCCACGCGCTGATGACCGCGCCCATGAATGTAGTGGTGCGGCCGCTCGACAATCCGCTGATCGACGGCCTAGTGGAACGCCGCCGGGCGCTCACCGGCAACCGGCCCGTCGGCAAGAAGAATTTCGCGCGCGCCATTTTGAAGGCGCTGGCCGCCAATCAGGCGGTCGGCATCCTGATCGATCAGAACGCGGCCGTCGATACCGGCGTCTTCGTCGATTTCTTCGGCGTGCCGGCTTCGGCGGATACCGGCTTTGCCAGGTTCGCCGCGCACAGCGGGGCGGCGGTCGTCCCCGGCTTCGCGCTGTGGAGCGAGCCGGAGCAGCGCTACGTGCTGCGCTTTTACCCGCCCCTGGCCATGACCGGCGATGCGCTGCGCGATACCCAAACGCTGCAATCCAAGCTCGAAGAAGTCATCCGCGAATATCCCGACCAGTGGCTGTGGATTCACCGGCGCTGGAAAACCCGCCCGCCCGGGGAGGCGTCGCCGTACGAAAGCGCACCCCCGGTGGGCAGCCCGCGAGTGGGGCTGTAGTATCGTGAAACTGGACCCCCCGCTCCCATGATCCGGCTCGAACGCTCGCCGTTGTACGGAAGTGTCGTTGCGCTGGCCCTGACAGCGGTCGCCCTGCTGATCTCTCTCCTGCTGCGGCCGTACCTGGAGCCGGACATCTTTCTGCTGTTCCTGGTGGTGGTGTGGCTGAGCACCTGGTATTACGGGCTCACCATCGGACTGGCGGCGAGCGGAGCGTCCGCGCTGGCGCTGCTGGTTTTCTTTTTCCCTGGCGAGGCCGGGTTTTGGGAGGTAGGCGCGCGGCTTGGGTCGTTCCTGGCGATCGCGGGCATAATCATCTGGATGACGGCGGAGTGGCGCGAGAGCCGTCGCGTGCTGGCCTCCACCCTGGCGGGCATCGGCGATGCGGTCCTGGCCACCGATGAGCACGGGCGCATCACGTTTCTGAATCCCGTCGCCGAAGCGCTCACCGGGTGGAGCGGCCTGGAGGTGCGCAAAAAGGCCGTCGCCGACGTTCTCCGGCTGATTGACGAGCGCACCCGGCAGGCCATCGACAACCCCCTGTTACGCGCGCTGCGCGAACGCGCCATGGTGACCACCGGCGAACACATCGCCCTGATCTCGCGCAGCGGCGCCGAGGTGCCGGTCGAGCTCAGCGCGGCGCCGGTGCGCGGCGATTCGGGCGATCTGAGTGGGGCCATCCTGGTGTTCCGCGATATCGGCAAGCGGCGGCAGTTCGAGGAGCAGTCGGCGCACGCGCAAAAGATGGAAGCCGTGGGGCGGCTGGCCGGCGGCGTGGCGGGCGATTTCAACAATATGCTGACCGTGATCGCCGGCTACGCGGAACTGCTGGGCCACGAAGTTCCCGCCGGCGGCGCCACGCGCAAGTTCGTGGATGAGATCGTCTACGCCGGAAAGCGCGCCGCATCGCTCACCCAACGCCTGCTGGCCTTCAGCCGCGGCGGCGGCGCGCAACCGCTGGTGCTGGATTTGAACCTGACGCTTTCCAACATGGAGCCCATGCTGCGGCGCCTGCTCGGCCAGAATATCGAACTCCTCCTGCTCACCGCGCCGGGGTTGGGACGAATTAAGGCCGATCCTTCCCAGATCGAACAGGTGATCGTCAACCTGGCGGCCAATGCGCGCGATGCCATGCCGAACGGAGGCAAGCTGGTGGTGGAGACCGCCAATGTGGATGTCGAAGAGCAATCCGGCGAGCGTCTGGGCATGAAGCCGGGCCCCTGTGTGATGCTGGCGGTCAGCGACAATGGCATCGGTATGGATCCGGCGACCCGCTCGCGCCTGTTCGAGCCGTTCTTCACCACCAAAGTGCCGGGCCAGGGCAGCGGCCTCGGGCTTTCCACCGTGTACGGTGTCATCAAGCAGGCCGAAGGACAGGTGACGGTTTTCAGCCAGCCCAATTGCGGAACCATCTTCGAGGTCTACCTGCCGCGCGTCACCGAGCCCGTCATCGAGCGCGTCTGCGCGCGGCCGCTCATGGGGTCGGAGACCATTCTGCTGGTGGACGATGAAGAAGGCGTACGCAAGCTCTGCTGCGCCGTGCTCGAAACCAACGGCTACAACGTGCTGGAGGCCGACAACGCACAGTCCGCGCTGGCCGCGTACGATAAGAACGCGCACAAGGTGGACCTGCTGCTGACCGACGTCGTCATGCGGCAGATGAACGGATTCGAACTGGGGAGCGCATTGTCGGAACGTACTCCGGGGCTGAAGATCCTCTACATGTCCGGGTATCGCGACCAGGCCGGCGGGACGGAGCCCGGGCAGGCGCCGGTTACCTTCCTGAACAAGCCATTCACCCCGGACGCCCTGCTCGCCAAAGTCCGCCAAGTGCTGGACGCCGAAGTGGGCTGAGTTTCTCGTCGCCCGCTCTTCTCCGCTTCCTCCGCGTTCTTTTGGCTCCCCTTCCGTCGAGGCCCCCATCCCAAAAATGCGCTCTCCGCGTCTTCCTCCGCGCCTCCGCGCCTCCGCGTCAAGTAGCATCCCTCAAGGTCCACGTATCCCGGGGAGCGTCCGGCAGCGTGATGTGCTCGAATGTCGAGTGGACAAATGGCAACAATTCTCGCGAACCCAAAATCCATAAGAGGGTTTTCTCGGTGGCATCCGACGGTGTTCCCCGAAGGCATTTTTTCTATGGCGCTCTTTTGGCCGGCGCAGTTCCGGCGGGGGGATACGGCGGCACGCCGTCGCTGAAAGCGTTGGGGTATAAATCGCCCAACGAAAAACTGAACATCGCCGGCATCGGCGCGGGCGGGCAGCCGTTCAGCGATCTGCGCGATTCCGAAGCCGGAGTGGAGAATATCGTCGCCCTGGCCGACGTCGATTGGGAACGCGGCAAACAAGGGTTCACCACCTGGCCCAAGGCGGAGAAGTATAAGGACTTCCGCAAGATGCTCGACCAGCAGGGCAAGAACATCGATGCGGTGGTGATCGGCACGCCGGACCACATGCACGCCACCTGCGCGCTCGCCCGCATGCAAATGGGCAAGCACATCTATGTGGAGAAGCCGCTCACGCGGACGGCGTGGGAAGCGCGTGTGCTGGCCGAAGCGGCGGAGAAATACAAAGTCGCCACCCAGATGGGGAAT
>JADGNT010000634.1 GCA_017883345.1 Candidatus Solibacter sp.
CACACCGCGCCGCGAGATTATCGCGAGGACCAGCCCGAAGGGCGAAAGAGAGTAGCCCAGTGCGTGAGCACTGGGAGAGTGAGCACTGGGAGAAAGACGGTCCCGTGCCCAGCCCCGGAACGGGGCGGAAGAAGCATGCGGCGGTACCTTCTTCCGCCCCGTTCCGGGGCTGGCCGGCTTGCCCGCCTGCTACCCACGGCTGTGCGCCGTGGGCTATTCTCTTTCGCCCTTCGGGCTATGGGCGTGGTACTGTTTGCGGCGGTCAGAGCCACGACCGCAATGTATAGGGAGTGGTCCTCGCGGGGCGCCATTCACCTTCGCGCGGCGATCACGCGCGGGATGCCGGCCAGGTCCGGCACTACGCGCAGCGCGTCCCAGCCGGCCAGCAGCGCTTGTACGTGACCGAGGCTGGTGAAGCCAAGTTCCATGATCAGCCAGCCGCCGGGCTTGAGCACGCGCGGGGCGCCGGCCACGATGCGGTCGTAAAGCTCGAAGCCGGTCGGGCCGGCGAAGAGCGCCACGTGCGGCTCGAAATCGCGCACCTCGCGCTGTAAGCCTTCGCGCTGCGTGAGCGGCACGTACGGCGGATTGGACACGATCAGATCCATGGAGTCTGCACCGATCGCTTCCATCAAATCGCAGACCACGAAGTGCACGGGCGCGCCCAAGCGTGCGGCGTTCCCCGCGGCCACCAGGGCGGCGGCGGCCGAGATTTCCGTCGCCCATGTTTCGGCGCCCATTTCCAGGCGCAGCGTGACCGCCAAGGCGCCAGAGCCGGTGCCGATATCGAGCACGCGCCGCGCGCCGCGCGCCAGTTCCAGCGCGACTTCCACCACGTGCTCGGTCTCCGGCCGCGGGATCAGCACGTCCGGCGTCACGCGGAAATCGCGGCTGTAGAATTCCTGATGTTGGGTGATGTACTGGGTGGGCTTGCCGCCGAGCCTTTCGTGCAGGTAGCGGCCGTAGTGCAGCCATTCCAGTTCGCTCAGCTCCTGCTCGGGATGGGCGAAGCAGTAGACGCGCTCCACGCGCATGGCGTGAGAGAGCAGCACTTCCGCGGTCAGCCGCGGCACGGCGATTCCGGCATCCTCCAGGATGCGCGCGCCCTGCCGCAACGCGGTGTGCACCGTCATAGCGCGGTTAGACGACCGGTCCCTGTTCCGCCTGCTGCTTCATTTTTTCGCCCTGGTAATGCGCGATCAGCGCGTCGAAGATGGCATCCATTTTGCCCTCCATCACGAAATCGAGCTGATGGAGCGTCAGGCCGATGCGGTGATCGCTCACGCGATTTTGCGGGAAGTTGTAGGTGCGGATTTTCTCGCTGCGGTCGCCCGAGCCCACCATGCTCTTGCGCTCGGCGCCCAAGGCAGCCTGCTGCTTTTCCAACTCCAGCTCGTAGAGCCGCGAACGCAGCACGCGCTCGGCCTTGGCGCGATTCTTGATCTGCGATTTTTCGTCCTGGCAGGAAACCACCAGACCGGTGAGCAGGTGGGTGATGCGCACGGCCGAATACGTGGTGTTGACGCTTTGACCGCCGGGGCCGGAGGAACAGAAGGTATCGATGCGGATGTCCTTGGCCTCGATTTTGACCTCGACTTCGTCGGCTTCGGGCAGAATCGCCACGGTGATGGCGGAGGTGTGCACGCGGCCCTGCTGCTCCGTCACGGGCACGCGCTGTACGCGGTGCACGCCGCTTTCGTACTTCAATTTGGCGTAGACCTTAGTGCCGGTGACCAGCGCGATCACTTCCTTGAGGCCGCCGACGCTCGACTCGCTGGCGGAGGTGACTTCCATCTTCCAGCCCTGGGTCTCCGCGTAGCGCGAGTACATGCGGAAGATTTCGGCGGCGAACAGCGTGGCCTCATCGCCGCCGGTGCCGGCGCGAATTTCGAGGACGACGTTCTTATCGTCGTTGGGGTCCTTGGGCAGCAGCAGGACCTTGAGTTCTTCCTCGACGCGCAGTTTCTCGGGCTCGAGTTCCGCGATTTCCATCTCGGCCATGGACTTCAGGTCGGGATCCGGCTCCTGCAGCATGGGGCGCGCCTGGGACAGGCTGTCTTCGACCTTCTTCCATTCGCGGTACTTGGCCACGATATCGGAGATCTCGCTCTGCGCCTTGGTGATCTTGCGGTATTGATCCGCGTCGCTAATGATGGCCGGATCGGCCATTTGTTGGGTGAGCTCGTCAAAACGTTTCTCGAGCTGATCGAGCTTCGAAGCAAGATGCATGGGGAATTTATGCGATGACCAGTTGGCCGCCCTGCTGCTCTTCGAGCGCCATGGCGCCCTCTAGCGCGCGGACGGCAACCGCCGTCTGGTCGTCGGCCGGCGGTTTGGTTGTGATGCGCTGCAGCCACAGCCCGGGAGCCGTCATGGTGGACAGCACCGAGCCACGCCGCTTGGCGGCGAAGCGGATCAGTTCGTAACTGACGCCCGCAATCAGCGGCAACAGCGCGATGCGGCACAGGAGTTTGGCCAGAAAGCCGTCGAACGGAATGAGCGTGTAGAACAAGATGGAGACGATGAGGACCACGAACAGGAAGCTGGTGCCGCAGCGCGGATGGAAGGTGCTGAACTTCTGCGCATTGGCCACGGTCACCGGCTGGCCGGACTCGAAATTGAAGACCACCTTATGTTCCGCGCCGTGAAACTCAAAGACGCGGTGGATATCCTTCATCAGGGACAGGGCGAACATGAACAGGATGAAAATCAGCATGCGGATCAGGCCATCGGTCAGGTTGAACGGGATGCGCCCGCCCAGCGCCGGATAAATGCCCTTCAGCCAGGTGGCGATGTACAAGGGAATGAACTTGTACATGAAAATGAACAGGGCGACCGAGAGGACCAGGTTGGCGGTAAGTACCCAGCCCGGCAGTTCCTTCGCGCTCTTTTTCTTTTTCTTCTCGTCCTTCTGGATTTCTTCCAGCGAAACGTCCGCCGAGAACTTGAGCGCCTTCATGCCGAGCGACATCGCCTGGGCCAGCGTGCCGACGCCGCGGAAAATGGGGTATTTGAAGATCTTGTGCTTGTCGGCCATCCTGGGGAGCGGCATCTGCTCGGTCACAATGTCCCCGTTGGCTTTACGAACCGCCACGCAGTAGCTGTGGGGAGCCCGCATCATGACACCTTCCATGACGGCCTGTCCGCCGACGAGGGTGGTTTCCTCGCCGCTTTCCAGGATCGGCATCATCTGGGTGTGGGTAAAAAGACGGAGATACGTGCGTAGAGACACAAACCCTCTCAAATTTCATTATACCAGCCGTCACGTCCGAACTGCGCTCGGATGCACGCTACGCCAGCAACCGCTCCCTAACGGGGTGCCCTCTGGGCCCGGCTCTGATTGGGGCGCCGGTATACCCAGATTCCCGCCGCGTTGATCAGGAGCACGCCGCCGCCCACCTTCGCGGCGAAGATGCCGGGCTGTGCCACATCCAGAATCGGCACCACCTGCAACACTACCGAGAGAACCGTGACGCCCGCGGCCGAGCAGGCGCCAATCTTGAGCCACAGCGGCGCATGCTCCCCGTCCAGACGGCCCCACAGCACCACGGCGAACATCGTCAGGTAGTATATCCCCGAGCACGCCATGCCCGCGCCCACCAGGAGTTGCGTCGCCTCCTGCTCGCCCACCTGCACCAGGCTGGCGGCGCCGAACAGGACGCACGCCGCCACCACCATCAGCAAACTCCGCACCGGCGTCTTGAAGCGCGGATGCAACTGGCTGAACCACCCCGGAAGCAGGCCGTCCCACCCCGCCACCATGGGCAAGCGCGAGACCTGCGCCACGCACGCCACGGTCTGCGTGAAGTAGGCAAACAGCAGCGCCAGGATG
>JADGNT010000635.1 GCA_017883345.1 Candidatus Solibacter sp.
GCTTCCTGGTGCGTCGCGAGCGAGAGCAACCCGTAGATCAGGCCGCCCGCGAAGCTATCGCCGCCGCCCACGCGGTCCACAATGTGGGTGATCTCATAGTGCCGGCTGACCAGGAATGCGGTGCGATCGTTCAGGCACGCCGCCCACCCGTTATGCGACGCGCTTTTCGATTCGCGCAGCGTGATGGCGATCGCTTTCATATCCGGGTACGCGTCCAGCACCTGGGTGGTCAGCTTCTGGTATTGCGCGCGATCCAGAACGCCAGAGTGGACGTCGACGCCGGCCTGAATGCCGAGCGCCATCTGCACGTCCTCTTCGTTGGCGATGGCGATATCCACGTACCGGGTGAGTTCGCGCATCACCTCGACGGCCGTCTTGCCGTACTTCCACAGGTTCTTGCGATAATTCAGGTCGCAGGAAACCGTCAGCCCCTTCTGGCGCGCCTTGCGCATGGATTCGAACGAGAGTTCCGCCGCCAGAGCGCTGATGGCCGGCGTGATCCCCGTGATGTGGAACCAGCCGGCGCCTTCGAACACCCGGTCCCAATCGATATCGCCCGGCCTGGCCAGCGCGATGGCACTATTGGCGCGGTCGTAGACCACCTTGGAGGCGCGCTGATTGGCGCCCGCTTCCAGGTAGTAGATGCCCATCCGCCCCTGGCCGCGGACGATGCGGGAAGTGTCCACGCCGAAGCGGCGCAGTTCGCCGACAGCGGCATCGGCGATTGGGTTGGCGTCGGGCAGCACGGTGACATAGGCGGCCGGCAAGCCGAGTTGCGCCAGCGCGACAGCGACGTTGGCCTCGCCGCCGCCGAAGGTGGCCACAAATTGCGGACTCTGCAGAAAGCGCTCCCGGCCTGGCGGCGCGAGCCGGAGCATGATTTCACCGAAGGTAACGATGGGTTTCAGCATAGTGGAAACGATATTGTAAGTGGATTCGGGCGGAGGCTGTGGAGATTGAGGGATGCTCCTTGACGCGGAGGCGCGGAGAAAAACGCGGAGAAGACAACTGGGATATGAAAGAGGCGGCTTCGACTGAGGCGGGAGAACGGCAAAGAGAGCGCGGAGGAAGCGGAGAAGAATGCGATCGAGGGGTGGCCCGCGGGAGGGTTCGGGAGCGGCGGTGACAGAGTTGGACTTCGCCGGGGGATGTGCGAGACTGAGTCCGTTCGGAGCTTTCCTTTTGCGTTCCGCCCTTTACCTACTGTTTTTCGCCGCCCACTGCGCGCCCGCCGGCCAGCCGTTGACTCCCGGGGACTGGTGGAACTGGCGCGACATCGGCACTCCGCGGATCAACTCCGAAGGCACGTCGGTAGTCTACGTGGAAAGCTGGAACCTGCGCGACGGCGACCGCGCCTGCGCCAATCTGTGGACCGTGGCGACGGTTGGCGGGGCGGGCGGGGCGCCGCGCCGACTGACCGAAGGGCCGTGGCGCGACAGCTCGCCGGCGTGGTCGCCCGATGGCCGGCGCATCGCCTACCTTTCCGACCGGGAAGGCACGCCGCAGATTTGGGTGCGCCGGCTGGATTCCGGCGCCGACCAGCGCATCACGCGACTGGAGGCGCCACCGCTGACCGTCGCGTGGTCGCCGGATGGCGCGTCGCTCGCCTTCACGGCGCGCGTGGCCGAAGCGGCGCCGCCTGTCCCCTGGGCGCCGGCCGCGATTCTCCCGTTGCTGCGGCGCGCGGCTGCGCGCGTGCAACTTTTCGTGATTCCCGCCGCGGGAGGCACGGTGCACGCGTTGCCGCTGGGCGATAGCGACGGCGAACACGGCGGCGCTCTCGACATCCATGGCGAGCCTGCCTGGATGCCGGATGGCCAGTCAATTCTGCTCTCCGCGGCCGCGCCGCCCGACGCCGCGCACGCTCTGGAGGGCGGCGAAATCTACGCGGTGCGCGTGGCCGGCGGCGAGCGCCGGCAGATCACCCGCCATCCGGGTCCGGATTGCGCGCCCGTGCCCTCGCCCGACGGCAGCCGCATCGCCTGGATGGCGCGCGAACCCAAGGCGCAGAGCTACGTCACCACCAAGCTCTACGTGGCCAACGCCGATGGCAGCCGCGCCAAAGTGCTGGCCGGCGCGCTGAATCGCGACGTGTCCGGGGTGCAATGGAGCAACGATTCGCGGACCGTCTACTTCCTGGCCGACGATCGCGGCGCCACCCACGTCTACGCGGCGCGCAGCGATGGCTCGGTGCGCCAGGTGACCAATCGGGCGGAGCGTCTGCGCGGTTTTTCGCTGGCCGATAATGGCCGCGCGGTCACGGTTCGCCAAACCTCCACCGCGCCTGCCGAACTGGTCATGTTCCCGGTGGACCTGCCGGCCAAGCCTGTCAAACTTGCCGCCGCCAACGCCGCGCTGCTGGCGGAACGCGAGCTCGGCGCTGTCGAACAAATCGAGTACGCCTCCGATGGGAAGACGATACAGGGCTGGACGGTCAAACCGCCCGGGTTCGACGGCAAGAAAAAGTATCCGCTGCTGGTGGATATCGACGATGCGCCGCGCCGCATGTGCGGCGGCGAGTTCCGTCTGCGCGCGCAGATCTTAGCGGCGCGCGGGTTCGTGGTGCTGTGCGCCAACCCGCGCGGCACGCCGGGGTATGGGGAGGAGTTCGGCAACCTGATCCGCTCGCGCTTCCCGGGCGACGATTTGGACGACCTGATGCGCGGCGTGGACCACCTGATCGCCAAAGGCTATATCGACCCCGCGCGGTTGTCGATTTCGGGCGGTCTGCTGGCCGCTTGGGCGATCGGGCATACGGACCGCTTCCATGCCGCCGTGGTGCGCCATGCGATTGCCGACTGGGTGACGGATGTGGCGCACGCGCCCGACGGAATCTACCGCGCCGCCGCGTGGATGGGCGCGATGCCGTGGGACGACCCGGATCAATACGTGAAGCACTCGCCGATCTACTTCGCCGGCAACTTCCGGACTCCGACACTGGTGCTGGCGGGCGACGCCGACCCGGGCGCCGAAGAACTGTTCTTCGCGTTGCAAGCGCGGAAGGTGGATTCGGCGCTGGTGCGGTTGGGGGCGGAGGGGCGGCCGAGTCGGGTGATTCTGGAATGGGAAGCGATGCTGGGGTGGCTGGAGAAGTGAGGTCGGATTTCCAGGGGCTATGATGAATCGGCTCCGGACCCGGAAGGAATGGGTCTACCACTTCAGGTTCGCATCGCGAGCCAAGCGGCTCGCGAGCCCCAGCTTTAGATCGCGATTGCCGTGAACCGGGATCGAGAGAACCTTCCGTTCTCCGGACTTGGCATAGATATGGTGGCTACCCGCAATCCGTTGGAGCATCCAGCCGTTCAGCTCCAGGAGACGGCACAACTCGGTGCCGGTGATTGGCTTCACACAGCGACATCCAAGATCTGAATATTCGACTCGGGCTGGCCGCCCTGATCCTTCATGACTTCCAGCACGCCAGCGATCGCCTCACGCACGTTGTCCATGAGTTCCGCGATCGATTCTCCCTGTGAGTAACAGCCTGGCAACGCCGGCACTTCGGCCCAGAAGCCACCCTCCGCCTCTTCGTGAATCACCACGGCGTACTTGGTCACATCCATATTCTTACATGGTGTGGGTATGCGCGGACAGGGCAACGCCCGGCTAACCGGGGCTACTTCAACTCTTCGGGGAGCGGCAGGGTAACTGCGCCGGTGGCGGCCCACTCGGCGCCGCGCACGAAGGTGGCGATGAAGCCGGGCAGTTTCATGGCATCGGGATCGTGCCCGAGGGCGGTGGTGAAGACGCGGCCATTGCCGAACTTGGTAGTCCAGAGCATGGGTTGATTCAGCCCGGGGCCGGGAATCGGCTGTTTCTCGCCCGGCTTG
>JADGNT010000636.1 GCA_017883345.1 Candidatus Solibacter sp.
CCGGGCCGCTTCTCGGTGGACAAGGCAATGTTTGGCAAAGGCGGTTCAAGCCAGTCGAAGTAATTTTAAAACTGGCGGAGAGAGGGGGATTCGAACCCCCGATACCTTTTGGGTATTCACGCTTTCCAGGCGTGCGCATTAAACCACTCTGCCATCTCTCCGCCTGGAACAAAACTTTGGCCGTGCATCCTGTTGGGTGCAATCTTTTTCCGTCGGACGGCGACACCGGAGGCGAATTGCCGCCTATTGTTCAGGTTGAGGTTCCCCCGGATCAAGATATCGGACGAACAGTAATTCCTTTGGACTCGAGCTGAGCCAGAGCGAATAGCGGTTCGACGCCACCACCGAACTGTTGGGGGGCAGGGTAAAGGCCAGCGCGAACCGTCCGGTTACCTGCGGGAAAAACACCCGGGAGAATGGCAAGGCCAGCGTGGAGTTATCATGGAGCCGAGCGCCGAAATTGGGCGACGACAAAGGCCGCTCAGGATCGGCGCAGCCAAACCAGCCGTTCCATTCGAACCCGCCCTCGATGTCGGTTGGCGCGATGCCTTGCGCCACGGCCTGCCTGCCCAGCGCCCAACGCGCCGAGTTCCAGGAGAACCAGTCATGCACCAACCCGACTGAAACCAGCCCGTACAGCGCGACCGCCGTGATGCCGGCTGCCCAATGCAGATTGGTTTCGGCGCGTCGGGCCGCCACGAGGCAGGCCACCCCGGGAAAGACGACTTCCAGGTATCGGTCATACATGACGGGGATGAACACCAGCACGACGGTCTGGAGAATGGTGAAAAGCATCAGCGGGCCCGGAGCACTTTTCGCACGGAGGGCATCCACTGCCGAGTCCAGGATTGCGGCACCGCCCAGGCATCCCAGAATACTGATGACCATCCGGAGCGCCGGCGTCAAGAGCACCTCACGGTCTCCCACCATCAAGGTTCCCGAGTAGGTTCCCCAAGGACTCAGCATGCCGGTGCAATAGGGAAACAGGCCTCCGTATGGCAATCCCTCTCCAAAAAGGAACCAGTAGAAACCCACGAACAACAGGGCCGCGAAGGCCATAGCAAAGACCGGCCATGAGCAAGGTCGCAGCTGCAACAGACATAGCGGAAGGACAGTGAGCCCGCACAGGTGGATGGCCAGAAACAACAGGAATGCCACCTGTTCGGTGGAATGGATGGTTGGGTTCATGGGCAGGACGTCCGGGCGATGCGCGAACCACAGGCTGGTCGCCACACCGATCATCACCGGGACGATGACCGACAGCAGCCAGATTGGTTTCAGCCGGAGTTCCGGCAGGCGCAGGAGCATGAGGCCGGCGACGGTCGGGACGATAATCAGGGTCTGGCGCGTAAGGCCTCCCAAGACGGCCACCACGACCGCAACCGCCAGCCAGCGCAGACTGCGCTGCGCCATCGCCCGGCTGTAGCCGTTCAACGCCATCAGACCAAACGCGAGCGCCGGCACGTCGGTCATGTAGGTCCCTTGCGACACGAAGAAAAGGGGATTCATCGCCAAGGCGCAGGAAGTGAATGCCGCCAAGCGGGACGGGAGCCCTTCCCGGCGAAGCAAATCATAGAAACTGGCAATCCCCAACCACGACAGGATGATGGTCGAAATGCGTAAGGCGAAGTGTGACGGTCCCATGACCATGATGAACGGCAGGGAAAAGAACCATTGCCCAAGCTGGGGCATGCTGGCCCATCTTGAATAATGAATCCCTTGTCCTTGGGCGAACCAGATGGCGCCGTGGGCGAATGCCCAGTCATCTCCAATCGGAAAATCCTGCCGTCCGGGCGGGATGGCGACCGTCAGGACCGCCCAGGCAACGGCCGATGCCAGAATGGGCCATGACCATGGTGGAATACGGTGGTGTGGCCTGGCATTACCCGGGTCCTTCCTGCTACGCGCAACCTCGCTGGGATCGGAACCGAGTGGTTCGACATAAGACTTTTCCCCCTCTCCGCGATCATCCATCTTGTCATTCATTGCCTTGGGGAAGGGCAAGTTGCAGTGTCATCTGGACTGGCTCTACGTGCTCAGAATTCCGCCCCGGCTCGCGTTGGTGACAAGTTTCTGGTAACGCGCCAGCCAGCCGGTCAAGTCACGCTTCACGGGCTGCCAGGTCTTCTTGCGCTCGGCCAACTCGGCTTCGGACACCAGGATGTCAATCCGGCGGTTCGGGAAATCTATCCGGACGCGGTCGCCGGCTTTGAGCAGGCCAATCGGGCCGCCTTCCTCGGCTTCCGGCGAAACATGACCGATGCAGGCGCCGGCCGTGCCGCCGCTGAAACGGCCGTCGGTGATGAGCACGACTTTGTCGCCCAAGTCCATGCCGGCGATGTAGCTGGTGGGCGAGAGCATTTCCTGCATGCCCGGGCCACCGCGCGGGCCTTCGTTGCGGATGATGACCACGTCACCGGCCTTGACTTTGCCGGCCAGAATGCCGGCGCAGGCGTCGTCCTGGCTCTCGAAGATCACACACGGGCCTTCAAAGATGAAGCCCGGGCCGCAGTTTTTCTTGAACTCCGCGCTGATGCCGGCGGTCTTGACCACGCTGCCTTCGGGCGCAAGCTGGCCATAAAGAATCGCGAGTCCTCCGTCAGGTGTGTAGGCGGTGTCCTTGGTGCGGATGCAGTCATTCGCGTCGAACATGAACGCTGAATCGTAGGGCATGAGGCCGCTGGGTTGGACCTTGGCCAGATGCTTCGGGTCGGTGTCGAACTCGGCGCGGGTGATGACCCAGTTGCGCACTTTTTTGGCGCGCACCATGGCGAACGGTGTGCGGGTGCCGCCCTTTTCATAACGCCACATGAGCAGGACCGGCAACTTGCGGAACTCGCCGAGTTCAGCGCGGATAAGGCCCTTTGATTCCTGGAGTTGTTGTTCGATGGCCGGACGAAGTTGCTCGTGGCCTTTCAACACAACACCACCGGGAATCTTCACCACCACTTTCTTGTCATACAAAACCAACTGGGCTTCAATGTCGCCGGCATTCCATGCGGCGGCATCGCGCCAGAACGTGATGGCCAGCGGATCGGCGGGGAAGAAAAGCATTGGCTTGGGCGCGAGATTTCCACTCGCCGTGCGAGCGGCAGACCCCATCTTGTCGTTCGGATCCACGACGATTGCTGACGCGCCGGAAACGCGGACGGTTCTAGCCCACGCGATGCACTTCTCGGAACGCACGTCCCATTCGTCAATGTTCTCGCCGATGGTTTTACCGGTCACGGTCTTGCACGAGGTGTTGAGCACACCCATGCGTTTCAATTCGCCGAGGATCGTGTGGATGCCGCCGGCGCGATGCACGTCCTGCACATGGTAGGCCGATGACGGCGAGACTTTGCACACGCACGGTATCCGGCGCGAGATGTCGTCAATGCGCTTGATGTCGTAGGGAATACCCGCTTCACGCGCGATGGCGAGGGTGTGCAGAATCGTGTTCGTCGAGCCGCCCATGGCGACGTCGAGCATGATGGAGTTATCAAACGCTTCCAGCGTGGCGATGTCGCGCGGTTTAAGGTCGTGGGCGACAAGCTTGACGATTGCCTGCGCGGCGCGCCGGTAAAGCGCTTCGCGTTCTTTCGAGACGGCGAGGATGGTGCCGTTGCCGGGCAGCGCCATGCCGAGTGCTTCGCAAAGGCAGTTCATCGAATTCGCGGTGAACATTCCGGAGCACGAACCGCAGGTCGGACAGGCGGTTTGTTCGAGCTTTTTCAACTGCGCTTCCGTGATCTTGCCCGCCTGGAGTTCGGCGACGCCTTTGAAAACGGAAATCAAATCCGACTTGCCGGTGGCCGGCTGAAGATAAGACGCGAGGTCT